>CAWUIU010000248.1:0-5484 GCA_963922285.1 uncultured Oligoflexia bacterium
GGAAAGTGTATGAAAAAACCTATTTTTAGAATATTTTTAGCAACGACATTGTTTGCTTCAGTAAATGCTAAGAACAATTATGATAAACCTTTATCTGAAGTTCTTGGTGAAATTGGTGATAAGAGATTTTGTAAAAGTGGTAAGTATAGTAAAAGTTGTAAAACACCGTATACAGTTCCATATCCAACTTTAAGTGGAAGCACTGAAGAGAGAAGACGACAGATAGCTGCGAATAATGATGCTAGAAATGATTGGATGTTTAAAAATATAGAGCTTTTTAAGACTGCGACAGGTTTAAACATTGAAAGTTATCAAGAGAGTTTAGCTGCATTAGAAGAGAAAAAAGCAGATGCTTTAGATGAAGTTCGCGAACTAGAGTCTGATCAAGCAGAACAGGAAAGAAAAGTACAAGAGATCGATAGACAAAAGAGAGAGCTAGATGCTGAAATTTCTCAAATGGAAGGAGAGCTTGATCTTGATATAGCAAATTTTGCTATTAGTAGTTCTCAGAAAAGGCGTCGAGAAGAAAAGATTGCTAAGAAGAGAGCAAAAAGCGAGAGAATTGGAAATCGACTATACGATGCTCAACGAGCACTAAATCAAACTATTGTTGCTTTAGAAGGTAAGACAGATAAAGATGGGACTGTTGTTACTCCAGGTTTAAGAGCTAAGGTTGAGGAGCAGAAGAATCAAGTGGCAGAAATTAACACTCAGATAAAGGCTTTAACGCAAGAGTTTCATAGAGAGCTTTACGGACAGGATGGAGATTCAAAGAGTCAGCTACAGTCTGAATACCAACGCTCTTTACTTTTAATGTCTCAACTTAAAGGTTCAGATGATATGAGGTATGTTGATAAAGTTCTTGAAGAAATTAAAGATGACGAAGAATTGGCAAACACGCTAATGAAAGATCTTGATCAGTTAAAGTCAGAGCATAAAATGAATGATCAACAAATAGGTATGCTTGAAGAAGCTCTAAAATCTGAATTTGATAATTCAGTTCTTGGTGGTTTCGTTCAGCAATCAATTGAAGAACAGATTGCTAATAAATGTCCAGCTATTAATGCATGTACTAAAGGTGTTATTAGTGACGCATCTGAGAATGCTGATAATTTAACAGGTAAGGTTGAAGCTGACTCTGCTGATGGTAATGCAGATGATAAATAGATAATGACAAATTTATAATTCTTAAAGGGCTCCTTGTTGGAGCCTTTTTTTATTGAGATAATTATTTTTGTAATTTTGATGTTTTGGTTTTTAAGCTTAGTCTGTCCGCACATGCTTAATGTCAAAAGCCTACGGCGTATTTTGACATAAGCACAACGGTAAAGCTCTGACGTCAAAATGCTTTCGCATTTTGAACGCAGGCAACGGTAAACAGCTCGTCAAAATGCAAAAGCATTTTGGGGGAGATAATTCAGTATTTCAATTTTGTAGCTTTAAGTTACAGGCTGAATCTGTCCGCACACAGCTAGTCGTCAAAAGCTTCGGCTGCGCCTGCGCGTTTTTTTGACGCCCGCGTGACGGTGCTCAGCGACGTCAAAATGCAAAAGCATTTTGGACGCGCTAATTAAATAATTCCTCAAAATCTTTCATAGTGAGTTTACCGCTGAAGACATTGGACTCATCATCTTCAGGGAGGAGGTCTTTAAAGAGTTCGCGTTTTAACTCTTGAAGCTTGAGAACTTTTTCTTCGACTGAGTCCTTAATGATAGGGCGATAGACAGTAAGCTTGTTCTTTTGCCCAATACGATAAGCTCTATCGATTGCCTGAGATTCAACTGCTGGGTTCCACCATGGGTCCATTATAAAAACATAACTTGCAGCGGTTAGGTTGAGACCGACACCACCAGCTTTTAATGAAATTAGAAAGAGCTGATTGTCACCATTTTGAAATTTATCAACTTCAGATTGTCTCTTTTTAACGTTAAGTGATCCATCGATTCGACTATATTTCCAAGTCTTTTCATTGAAAGCCGTTTGAATAATATCAAGGTAAGTTGTAAATTGAGAAAAGATAATCGCTTGATGACCTTCTTCAAGAATTTGCTCAAGATTTTCTAAGAGAAAGTTAACTTTTGAAGATTCAATATGTTTAAAATGTCTCTTCGAAGTATTGTCATGGTCTTGCCATAAACAGCTTTGTCGTAATTCTAGGAGCCCCTTAAGAATTTCGCCATATTTTTTTCTCTTTGGAGCAGCCATTATCTTAGACTTTATCGATTTAAGTTTATCTGTATAAAAACCTCTTTCACTATCTGATAACGAGAGAACAACATTATTTTCAATTTTTGGAGGAAGGTCTGTAAGAACTTGATTCTTAGTCCTTCTAAGAATAAATGGGCTGGCTGTCTTTCTTGCAAATACTCTCGACTTTGGTGTCGAAGTTGAACGAAGAAATTTTAGATCACCCCAGATACCAGGAATTGAAAGGTCGATAATATTGTAAAATTCCGCAAGATCATTTTCGACAGGCGTACCTGTTAAACAGATTCTAAAATCTGCATTAATTTTTCTCGCGGCGTAAGCTCCAAGTGATCGCATATTTTTTAAGTGTTGAACTTCATCAAGAATAAATAGATCAAACTTCTTATCAGTGAAGTGAGAATCGAGTTCTCTTTTTAAAATACCATAACTCGTTAGAGTAATTTTCTTCGTTGGATCCATTTCTCTATTGGCACCATGGAAAATATGGACATCTATATCAGAAAACTTTTTAAATTCATTTTCCCAGTTTAAAAGAATAGAAACTGGGCAAACAATGAGAGCGCTTTCTATCTGATCATATATACTATTAATAAAGCAGATTGTTTGTAGTGTTTTCCCTAGACCCATATCATCGGCGAGACAAGCTCCTAATTTACTTTCATGGAGGAAGCGAAGCCAATTATAGCCAGTCTTTTGGTATGGTCTTAAAATAGTTTTATAATTCTCAGGCATAGAGTACTGTGGCATTTCTTCAAGATTTTGAAGTTTGTGACAAAGTGCCAGCTCTTCTTCTGTTAAATGACCTTCAAGTCCTATCTTCTTTAATTCAAAGAGTTCAAAAATACGGGCTCTGTTAAAAGGAATCACGAACTTTTTAAATCGTCCTTCATTAATCTCTTCTTTCTTTTCAATTTGCGTATATTTTTTAACAAACTTTAAGAGGTCTTTTTGATTATTATCTAGAAGTACGACACCACTCTTTGTTATTGCAATATTGTTTTCAAAATCGGCATTTTTTAGAACTTCTAAGTCTTCATCATCAATAGCAAGCTCAAGATCAAACCATCCAGAGCGGCCAATTTTATCTCTTTCAAATCTAATTCGTGATGACCACTGATTTAGTTGTGCTTGATTGTAGAATACTGAGACACCAAAAGTGTTGGCCATGGCATAGAATTTTGACAGACCTTGAACAATTGTACTCATGGAAACTTGCATGATTAATTCATTTGTATCCGTATAGAAGTAAGAGTATCTAAAAAACTGTGGTCCAAAGTCTAATACAAATGACTTAAATAATAGTGATATTAGTTTATTGTCATACTTGTAGATTTTATTGTTTTCAATATCATAGGTGAGAGAGAAATTATTATTGTGAATATCAGCACAGGCACGAATCCACTGATTTTTCTTACTCTTTCCTGATAGTGACTTTTTAAATGTGTCACTTTCAATTTCAAAGTGATCTAATATTTGATTTAGGAACTCATAAGCATCAGCTTTCTTTTTGAATATATCAAGACCACCTCCAGTAAACGAAATAAGTCTTAGGAAAATAGGTGGCTTGCATCGCTTTTCATCTTGGTTGAAGAACTCGATAGAAAAGTTGTTAAAACCTTTACGATCACTGTTTTCAATAAAGATTCTCAAGTTAGGCTCTTCAATATTCTCCGTTGCATCTTGTCCCTGAATAAGAAAGCTTGTCATGTCTTTTATCTTAGGATCAACACAGAGATTGAGAATATTGTCGATTGTTATCGTCGATAAATTGGTTCTTATGATTGATATGAGTTCTTTAAGCTCAGCCGGTAGGAAGAGGACTTCACCAGTTGCCCAATTAAATAAGTATAAGCTTTCAAAGACTGATATTTTATGTTGAATATTTCCTTCTTGATCCTCATAGGCATAGCGCACAGAGTTTTTTACATCATCTTGCATCCCAAGAGAGAATTCTTTATTTGGCTTTATATTAACTAAGAGTCTACCGTTAAAATTCTTTGGAATAGGGAAGTCGATCGTCTTCTTTGTCGAAAGTGTATATTTAAGTGCTGAATAAGTAGGGATATGGCCTGAGTTTTCAAGTTCGTGAGGACCATTGATGATTGTTCCATATTCCCTCGGAGTAACTCCATGCCCACCTATTAAAGGTGCAAGTTCGTCAGTTCCTTTGCTCTCAACACTTTGAATGTAGAGAAAAATTGCAGTGGTATGCGCACAATGTTTTTCTTCAGTCCATTCTGTACAAGTACAGTTTGTACTTAGAGGTCCTTCTTCTGTGCCCTCTAGTCTTTTTTTATAAACAACTTTAGACTCAAAAGTTGAATTATCTTTCACAATTCCAGTTGCGAT
Organism: uncultured Oligoflexia bacterium; assembly: GCA_963922285.1. Taxonomy (GTDB): domain Bacteria; phylum Bdellovibrionota; class Bacteriovoracia; order Bacteriovoracales; family Bacteriovoracaceae; genus Halobacteriovorax_A. Next base: position 4,558 of record CAWUIU010000248.1, read on the forward strand.
CAAGAAACCATCTAGGCTTCCTTTTTGAAAAGAAAGTGAAACTTTTCCAAGTTTTAAAAGACGATTCGCTTTTTGAATTATGAGTGGATTAAAATATTTCTCAGCTTGCACATTGGCGTTCATTAAATTTCCATTATTATGGGTATAAAGCCTCTATTATAAGGGAAAAGACGCCAAAAAAGTAGCTGTGGAAAGTTAGGTTTGTATAAAGATGAAATACTAGACAAAAAAAAACGCCTACTAAAATGTAGGCGTTTAAATATCAAAAAATAATTATTTGATAATTTTAGCTCTTATCAAGATAAGCTTTTAGCATCTTCGCTCGACTAGGATGTCTAAGCTTTCTAAGCGCCTTTGCTTCGATCTGACGGATACGCTCCCTTGTAACAAAGAAATCTTGACCAACTTCTTCAAGTGTGTGGTCAGATTTTTCACCGATACCAAATCTCATTCTAAGAACTTTTTCTTCTCTTGGTGTAAGGGTTGAAAGTACTGATCTTGTTTGCTCAGATAAAGTAACACTCATAACTGCATCAGCAGGTGAGATGATTTTCTTATCTTCGATGAAATCTCCAAGAGATGAATCTTCTTCTTCACCAATAGGTGTTTCAAGAGAGATTGGCTCTTTAGAAATCTTTTGTACTTTTTTAACCTTATCAACTGGCATTTCCATCTTCTCAGCAATTTCTTCTGGAGTAGGTTCTCTACCAAGTTCTTGGATAAGTTGTCTTTGAGTTCTAACCATCTTGTTGATTGTTTCAATCATGTGAACTGGAATACGGATCGTTCTTGCTTGGTCAGCAATGGCTCTTGTAATCGCCTGTCTAATCCACCAAGTAGCATAAGTTGAAAACTTATAACCACGACGGTACTCAAATTTATCAACGGCCTTCATAAGACCGATGTTACCTTCTTGAATAAGGTCAA
>CAWUIU010000249.1:0-5450 GCA_963922285.1 uncultured Oligoflexia bacterium
GGAGGAATTGATCGCAATTCAGGAAATTATATCCCTCCTGAAAACATCAGACTAAGTGCATCTGAGGGATTTCAAAGAAAGGATAATAAAGGGGCATGGAAACAAATTGACAAATTTTCATTAGGTGTTCAAAAGCTTTTAGAAAAATACAAAAATATTACGAAAATAGATATTTATACCGAGATAAATTATGAAAGATCAAATATTACTTATGAAGAATATTATGGTGAACCTCGTTTTATTGGCCGTGGAGAGAATATGAGTTTCAATCTTAGCAGTGGTATAAAGCGTGATATTTTCAATAATAAAAGATATATTCATAACCTCTCAGCCAAAGTCGATCTAAGACTACACAACCGGACCAAAGAACCACTGGTGCAAAGAAATGATCTTTTAAAAACAGATTATCGCTATTTATTTTTAAGAAAACATAGACTAAATAGAAGAAAAGCATTTTCAGGATTCTCTATTTCTCAAGAGACGTACTATTATGACATTAACAATGAAGATCAGTTTGACTATTACACAGAAGCTACAAACTTTAGCCTTATCGAGCAAATACAAATAACTGCAAGACATAGAATTGACTTCAGAACAGGAGTTCAAGCTTTTCAAAGCTATAATGATAGCGATCATGGAAATATTAAATTCATAAGCTTAAAAAACAACTATATTGCACACAACCGCTATAGTCTTGAGTTAATGGTGCGACAAAGTGAAAGAGAGAATAAAATAGACGGTAACACATTCCATCGTTCACTTATTCGAATTGGCGCTAAGAAATTCTTTATACTTCCTCATTTTCATTTATCTTTTTTCTATAAATATGAAAAACATCGTTCAAAAATTCCTCTTAACATTGATAATGGAAAGTTAGATGATTTCACTTTAAGAGTTGAGAGAAAATGGGGAGAATATTTATTCTTTAATGCTTATTATAAATATAAGAAATACAAAGCACAGGGGGGATCCAAAGATCGAGACTTTCACGATAATGCAATCGGGAGTGGTCTATCTTTCAATTTTTAACTTATGAAAAAACTTCTATTCTTACTCATTATCAATACTAATATTTTTTCGTTTAATCTTAATGCTCTAAAGCTCAAGGAATATTCTATTGCAATTATACGTCCAGATATTCAGATGATTTATAAAAACGTTGATGCAGATGCATTCTACTAATAAAAAGAAGAGCAATAACAGAGTACAATAATAAACTTTATTCCTTACATATATTTCCGATAAGAATATTATGACTAAATTGTACCTAATTACATTTCTTATATTAGTTAACATCGCTCATGCAAAAAAATATGCATTGATAATTAGTGGCCCAGGAACCACTTCTAATAGTGATCATGAGTTTGCAAGAAATACATTAACAACGGGTATAGGTCTCAAGGATAAAGGTTATGAGGTAAGTGTACTATTTAGTGGCATCAAAAAACCAAACGAAAATTCAATTATCTATAAAGCGAGAGATATCTTCTCAAAGGATAATTATTGGGACTCGTATGTACACCAAGAAGAAACACAGGCTTTTCCAGAAGCATACTCTGCCATCACAAGACATTTCCCTAATGCAAAATCAGCGACAAAAAACAATATTCAAAATACATTAAATATTATTTCAAGTCAGATTAAACCTGGAGACACTTTTACAATGAGTTTAGGTGCTCACGGTATTAATAAGTGCAGAATATATAAAAATATTTTTGAAAAAACAGAAAGAATTTGTAAACATATGATTGAGATCGTTGACTTTAAAGGAAGAAAAACATCTATTGAAACTAAAGAGCTTTTCCAACATATTATCGCTATGGACAGAAAGGGAGTTAACGTAAATCTAATTTTCAATTCTTGTCACAGCGGTGAACTAAAAAAATATTTAAAAGATTTACGAAATACATGCAGTATTGTTCTCTCTTCGGAAGATGCGGTCGGATTCGGTTGCTTTGAAGACGATCCTCCATTCATAAAGGACTATACATCGACATTGGAATATGTTCTTCTTGGTGCGTATCATCAATCTCTTGAAAAAATTTATTCCGATCCTTACCTGCAAAAATCGAAATGTCTAAGCAAAGTTGTTAATCATGCAAAACGCTTTGAATTTGGATATGGATTGGACACAAATATCAATGACATATTTTGGAATGCAAGACTCTTAGATGAAACTCTACAAGAATCTTCAATCTCAGATATATTCGATTTTAATATACAAAGAGAAGGTTTGATATCTGAAGAGATTTACAAGAATAGTCCAAGTAAATATTACTTTAGCTCAAAACCTATTTGCATTGACTTTTCACAAAGTAACTTCAACGACATTACCAGCAAAATGAATGAATACCAAAGAATCATCTTCTATGAACAACTATCGAGTTTAAAGAATGAAATTGATAAATATAATCAGCATATACTTGAGAGTAAAAAATATATAATGAAATATACCGACTTTCTTAATGCAGATGAAGTGAAAGAAGAAGATATAAAAGAACTTGAAAAAATGTCTGAAATCTTTTCTAAAACGGACGAATTGGCTGCAAAAGTAATAACGGCAGAAAGATCTCTTTTTAACCAGATAAGAAACTTAAACAATGATGATACTAAAAATAATTGCAATCGCCCTTTTTAACATTTCGATCTTAGCAATTGAGATAAATGGTGAAATATTTATTCAAGAAAATAACACTTATATTATTTATAATGATAAACGTAAGAAAAAGATTCGAGCAAGTCTTAAAGATCAAAAACTCAAATCATTTCTAAAAAATAAAAGACTTTACGTGGCTGCAAAAGGAACATTCCAAGAAAATATATTTCATATTAAAAAAATAAAAATCCTCAACTATGACCCACTGAGGCATAAAAAATTTGAGCTTAGTAAGTAGTTTGATCTATTTCTCACACAATATCCACCTTTATGCCTAATTAAAAAACAACATAACATGTGGCAATATGTCGAAATCATTTGCAAAACACACTAATATTCTTTATATTTTATTTTCGTAATATCTAAGGAAACAGGGAATGGTTAACGAAATCGATCAAGGGTTGATTGATAAAATACCACATTTTGAAACTTTCTTTGCACGTGTTGGCTTTAAGCGAACAGACGGTGCTGTCTTTGGTCTTTTGACTTTCTCGACAGATTCATTGAGATCAGAAGAGATTCAATCCATCTTAGGTCTTTCACAGCCTGCTGTATCAAATGCACTTAAAACACTTACTCAATACTCAATGATTGAAACTAGAGACCATCCAGAGAATAAGAGAATTAAAGTACACTCACCTAAAGAAAATGCTATCAGTATCGTTGCAGGAATTCTTAGAAAAAGAGAGATGGAATATTTACTCGACTTTGAGAAAGTTACAACTGATGCACTAGCAGAAGCCCAAAAGCTTAAAGATACAAATGTCATTAATCGACTTCAAACAATTGTATCGACAACAAAATTTGCGAAGTCCTTAACTGACTTCATCGTTAAAGTTGATGAAGAATTTGATAACCCTTACCCTGTTATTGATAGAATACCAGGCACACTCAAATTCCTTAAAGAAAATTATAATCAAATCCAGAATAAGAAAAATAATATAACAGGTATTGTCGGAAAAAAGCTCAATGAGCTACTAGATACCATGGAGAAGCGATCATGAATCTATCAAGAATTGTGATAACAGGAGTTGGTCTAACAGCACCAAATGGAAACACTTTAAAAGAGTTTAGATCTGCACTACTAGAACAAAAATCAGGAATCACCGAAGAAGAAGTAAGATTTCTTGGGAAAATTCCAGTGGGTCATTGTGATTTTGATGAAAGTAAACACCAAAAGAAGAAAATGCGTCGTCGTGGAACCCGTGTTAGCGGAATCAGTGTCTACTGTGCAAAAGAAGCACTTGACGATAGTGCTATTGATTTTGATAACTTTGATAAGAACAGAATTGGTATCTACCTGGGTATTACTGAGCATGGCCCTGTAGAGACAGAGGAAGAGCTATTTAAGTTTTATAAAGAAAATGGGGAAGATGATAGTCTATGGACTCACCATCATAATCCGAGAACTGTTGCAAATAATCCAGCAGGAGAAGTTTCTCTTAATTTAAAAATAACAGGACCACATTATACAATCGGTGCGGCATGTGCTGCTGGAAACATGGGGCTTATCCAAGCAGTTCAAATGTTACAACTTGGAGAAGTTGATCTCGCCTTAGCTGGTGGTGTTTCTGAATCTTCTAATAGTTTTGGAAATCATGTCTCATTTAAAGCTCAAGGAGCGCTAGCAGATCATCCACAAGACCAAACGAGAGCATCTAAACCTTTAGACGAAAGTCGTAACGGAATTGTGATCTCTGAGGGTGGATGTATCTACACACTTGAAAGACTTGAAGATGCACTTTCTCGTGGCGCTAAAGTCTATGGTGAAATCGTCGGTTATCATTCAAATAGTGATGCTTCTGACTTTGTTCTACCAAACCCAGAAAGACAGATGGAATGTGTTGAAAAGGCCATTGCAAAAGCAGGTATCACAAAAGAAGAAGTTGATATTGTCAACCTTCATGCAACTGGAACAAAGATGGGTGACATTCAAGAACTTCAAGGTATTAAGAATTACTTTGGTGAGTGTCAAAATGTAAGTGTCAATTGCACAAAGGGTCTCATTGGTCACGCTATGGGTGCCGCAGGAGCACTTGAGCTTGCAGGGAACATTCTCGCTTTTGAAGATGATATGGTACACCCTTGTCATCCAATCGAAAATATTGATCCTGAATGTGCTATGGATCAATTAGTTCTCGATAAGCCACTTAAGAAAGAAGTCAATTATATATTAAATAACTCATTTGGAATGTTAGGAATTAACTCAACATTAATATTAAAGAAATTTGAAAAATAACTAAAAGGTAAGTTTTGCAAGAGTTAATTCTGGCAAGGCGAACGAGGAAGAGAAGCTTTAGTGTACATTTGTACATGAAAGCTTTGAGACAGAAGTTCAACGTAGCAAGAATTAATTATCGCAAAACGAAAAGGAGAAATTATGGAAACACAAGAAGTAAGACAGGCAGTCGTCGATATTATTGCAGACATCGCAATTGATGATGATGTAACGACAATTGATGATGGAACTCCACTTAGAGATCAACTTGACCTAGACTCTATGGACTTCTTAGATATCGTTATGGAACTTAAGAAAAGACATAAAATTGAAGTCCCTCAAGAAGACTATCCACAACTAGCAACAATGGCGAGTTGTGTAGAGTATCTTACTCCAAAATTTCAATAAAATTTAAAAGTAAAACTCAATGTCTAAGAAGTATGATGTAATTGTTATCGGCGCTGGGATGTCTGGTCTTGGCGCAGGTATACGCCTCGCAATGTTTGGAAAGAAAGTCTGTATCCTTGAGAAACATATTATCTCTGGCGGACTAAACTCTTATTATAAAAGAGGAAG
>CAWUIU010000250.1:0-5438 GCA_963922285.1 uncultured Oligoflexia bacterium
GGCCTCAGAAACAACAACTGTATCATTTGAAAATATTGTTCCTTTAACTTCACCAGCAATTCTAGCAACTCCATTAAAAGATAAGTTACCTTCTAACTTACATCCTTCTTCGATAATTGCTGCCATATTGTTTGACATGATGCTTCCTCAGGTTTGGTTCTATAGGACCAGAGTTATACTGGTCCTATGGGACCAGTTTATCTCTTTAGTAGAAATTCATAGATATCATTAAATTCTGCTTCATTACTATAATTCAGCATAATTTGTCCGCCACCTTTGTTGTTAGATTTGATAGCAAAATGATATCCAGTTTTTTGCTCAAGTTTCTGTCTATATTGATCTAACTTTTCAGCAAAATATTTATCTTGTTCTCTTTCTGAATCTTTCTTTGTTTTGTTAGCTTTTTTAATTGCTTTTTCTAGTTCTCTAACTGAATACTTGCTGGCAATTGTTTCGTTAGCTAAGCGAATACATTTTTCTCTTTCTTTTACTGCAGCTAAAACTTTAGCATGGCCAAATGATAAGAAATCTTTTTGAACCATATCAACTACTTCTCTAGGCAGTTTTAAAATTCTTAAAAAGTTAGCAATAGTTGATCTCTCTTTACCAATCTTCTTCGCTACTTCTTCTTGTGTTAAATTGTAGTCTTCCATAAGTTGAAAATAAGCTAATGCTTCTTCAACACAATTAAGATCACTTCTTTGAACATTTTCAATGATCGACATGATAACTTTTTCTCTATCAGTCGCTCTTTTAACTACAACAGGAACACTTGTTACGCCTGCTAATTTAGAAGCTCTTAGTCTTCTTTCACCAGCAACTAACTCATATCCTTTATCTGCTTTCACAACAATTAGAGGTTGTATAACACCATTCTCTTTGATTGATTGTGATAATTCTTGCAGCTCTTCTTCTTTAAATATTTTTCTTGGTTGATTTGGATTAGCATGAATCTGATCAACAGAAACTAACATTGGACCAGTTGGTTCTATAGGACCACTTGTTTTATCTTGTATGTCTAACTTTGCCTTTGCTTGATTTACTATGTGAGGGTTAGCTGCCTCAGAGTTTCCAATTAAGGCACCAATACCTTTTCCTAGAGCGATTTTCTTTGCCATATAATTCCCCGTTACTGTAATTGTGTTTGAGTTTCCTGACTATAATTGTCAGTCATTGGCACAGAAGTAATTCCCTCTTCTTCTATGATTTCCGTTCTTTCATTTAAAATAATTTCTTTAGCTAATGATAAATATGCTTCACTTCCCTTTGAAGAAATATCATATAGTATAATTGGTTTACCAAAACTAGGACATTCAGCTAGCTTCACATTTCTAGGAACGATGGTATCAAATACTTTGTGCCCAAAATGTTTTTTAATCTCTTCTACAACCTGTCTATGAAGACTCGCTCTAGAGTCAAACATTGTTAAGAGAATACCTTCCATCTCTAGTGTAGGATTCAAATTATTTTTAATTAAACTTACCGTATTAACTAATTGAGCTAACCCTTCCATTGCTAAATATTCTGTCTGCATTGGAACTAAAAATGTATCTGCAGCTGTAAGTGCATTTACAGTTAAAATTCCAAGTGATGGAGGACAGTCAATTAAAATATAATCGTACTCATCTTGAATCTCCATGAATGAGTTCTTTAACCTCATTTCTCTTGCAAATTCATTTACAAGTTCTACTTCAGCACCTGCTAGATTATTTTCCGAAGGGCAAATATGTAAACCTGGAAGTTCTGTTGAATAGATAGCTTCTTTAATACTAATCCCATCTTTAATAACATGATAAATATTCTTATCGTAATATTGCTCTGCGTCTAACCCAACACTAATTGACCCGTTACCTTGTGGATCTAAATCAATTATTAATGTCTTCTTTTCAGCAACAGCAAGGCAAGCGGCCAAATTGATAGTAGTTGTTGTTTTACCAACACCACCCTTTTGATTCATAAGAGCAATAACTTTTGCCATCAATGTCTCCAAATTTTTTGTGAGTGCTAAGTATTTTTTTAAAGGAATTGTGAAAGCCTGACAAGATTTTTATTCTTTTTTTTCTTACATGCATTAACATCTTTTTCACGGACAGGCTTATTGTTTGAAAGTACGATAATCATTCTACCTTCTGTTCCTGGGATTTCCAGTAAGGTTTCTTCTTCGATCTTCCACTCAGATCCTAACCAGTCTAAATCTTCAAGCTCATAGAAGTTTGGTCCTTTATAGAATACAACATGTACTTTCTTATCTGTTATAATTTGAGGGAGCAGATTTTGAATTGTGCTCACAGCTTTAAAAGTTATAAGGCAAGGTTGATCAAGATATACATTTTCAAATCGCTGATGATAAGTTTTAACATTATGAAGTCCAATGTTCTCTGCAATCTGATTTACTACTTTAGACTTCTTTCCTCTTGCTTCGAAACCAATATATTTTTTTTCTTTATTTAAACTCGCTAAAGGTAGAAGTGGAAATCCACCTCCAAAACCAACGTCGAGATGTATCTTTGTCTTAGAATATATTTTTTTGAGCTTAGCTACTTCATCAAATGGAATAATTGAGTCTTCGTACTGTTTTTGTCGAAACTCGTCTTCATTCAATATTCTAGTTAAATTTATACCTGCAAATGGACCTGTAACTTGATCCAAATATGATTTACAAAAGTTCATTATAAACTACCTGCCACAAATACAAGAGTTGCTGGTCTTATACCTTCAATTCTCTTTAACTGACCAAATGTCTCAGGTCTAATTTCTTTAATTCTTTGTTTACACTCAAAGGACACATTAGAAGATTCTATAATGGTTTCCCATGATACTTTCTTTTTTTCTAATCTTTTTAACCTTTGATTTTCAATCTCCGCTCTATTTATATAACCATCATATTTTAAAGTAATAGCAGTTGTTCGAATTACCATAAAGTCATATTTTAAACACATATCTTTTAAAATTAATTCTAGTGTATCAACTGGATTTAAATGCGCTCTTTTTATCAATTCAGCAAGTGACACATTACTTTGAAGAGGTCCAAAGTTGTTCTCTTCGAAGTATCTTTTATTCTTTGTATTACTTTTAAATATGAACGATTTCGATAAATCGTATAAATTCGTGAATTGTTCCATGTAGAACATTTGATACTTATCTATCTGTTGGTTCAGTCCAAGAGACAATCTTTTATTAAACAATCTTTGAATCGTATTATCTTCTCGTACAAATAACCTATTTTCATTTCTAGCAGTAAATAATCGATAAGGTTCATCTCTTCTATTTCCAACCAAATCTTCAATCATTACACCAATGTACGTTGTATCTCGATCTAGTGTAAAAGGTTCTCTCTCCAATACGGATAAAGCTGCATTCACACCAGCAATATACCCTTGACCTGCAGCCTCTTCATAACCTGATGTTCCATTTACCTGACCCGCAAAGTAACAACCTGAAACCTCTGAAGACTGTAGCGTGATATCTAATTTCGTTGTATCTACAACATCATACTCAACTGCGTATCCAAAAACTTCTATAACAGCTTTTTCTAAACCAGGAATAGTTCTTATAAAATCCAATTGAACTTCTTTTGGTAACGAAGTCGAAATACCATTTGGATAAACAGTATTTAAAGAATGACTTTCAGGTTCGACAAATACATGATGCTCATCCTTGTGTTCATATCTATAAGCCTTATCTTCTATACTGGGACAGTAACGCGGACCGACGCCTTTTATCTGTCCATTGAATATGGGTGATCTCTCTTTGTTATCACGAATGAATTTCAAAGTATCACTTGTAGTTCTAGTTAAATGACAATCTACCTGCTCCATGTATCTCTTGTATGGATCATTAGAAAAGTGAAAATTAATAGAAGTTTTATCACTCTCTTGCTTAACCATCTTTGAGAAATCGACCGAGTCTAACTTTAACCTAGCAGGGGTTCCTGTCTTAAACCTGACTTTGAGAGCAGAGATATTTGTGAAAATTGATTCCAATGACTCAACTTTATCGCAATCCACTCTGCCACCACCAGTTTGTTCATCTCCAGTATGCATAACTCCATTAAGAAATGTACCTGTAGTTACCACTATCTTTTTAGAATTAAATACACCTTCATCTGTTTGAATTGTAAATATATTATCCTGTTTAGAAGTACGTTCAACCCTAGCTCGAACTACTGTTATATTTTTATTAAGAGCTACAAACTCTTCTGCAATATTTGCATACTCGACCTTATCAATCTGAACACGAGTTGACTGAACAGCATAACCCTTTGACTCATTTAGTGTTCTATATTGTATCGCAGATCGATCAGCCAACTGTGGCATAATACCACCTAGTGCATCAAGCTCTCTAACCACTTGCCCCTTGCCGACCCCGCCAACAGCTGGGTTACAAGGAGCACTTGCTATCTGTACATTTGGCAATGTTATAATTGCAACGTTTAATTCAAATTGAGAGGCTATCCATGCAGCTTCAAGTCCTGCGTGACCTCCACCAATTATTGTGACATCAAATTTGTTATTCATAAAAAGTTCCACGTAGAACAAAAGGTTTTAAGTTATTTACCCGACTATATTTATCAAGTCTATATAACTATAAGTGCTTGAAATAATTACTTACCTATGCAAAAATTGCTAAATATATTTTGTAGAACGTCGTCCGGCGTTGTAATTCCAATAAGTTGTGACAACTTTGAATCTAAAATATTTATTTCTGAAGCTAGAATTCCTATATCATTCTCAGCCGAATAAATATCATTAAACATCTTGTAACTATCTGAAATATCGTTAATCAGAGATCTTTGACGATCGATAAGAATAGGATCAGACTTCGATAAGTATCTGTATTTACAAGTAATAATATATTCGAACAAACTTATTGGTTCTATAGGACCATTACTATCGCTTAAGAATGGTTCTATAGGACCATTTTTTTGTTCTGACCCTATGGGACCATAAATATATTTTTTATCTGGTTCTATAGGACCAAGAATCTCTTGAATTGCCCCCATAGGACCAAAAACTTTAGAAAATTGTATCTGCCCATCTATGATCTTGCTTAATACATAAGGTTTCTCGCTTAATGGTAAAGATTGTAAATTTTCCGAATGTGTTAATACCAATAGATCAACATCATCAGTGTTATTACTTTCGAACTTATTTATATTGATAAGCTGAACTTTAAAAAAAGCATGATCTACTATTTCTTTTGCTTTAGTTATACCTTCACTTTCGATTACATTGTTTGTATTTCTCAAACCTGCTGTATCAACTAACTTAAAGGAATTTCCATCTAATATTATATACTCAGAGATATAGTCTCTAGTTGTACCTTCAATATCTGAAACAATAGCTCTTCTTGAATTCAATAGATTGTTAAACAGTGTACTTTTTCCAGCATTAGGTTTACCAAATAAAACTATGTCAGGTGATAGAAATTCTTTTTTA
>CAWUIU010000251.1:0-5374 GCA_963922285.1 uncultured Oligoflexia bacterium
GTCTTCTGATAAGGGGACTTCGAGCTTAGGTGTGTAAAACTCTTCTTTTCTTACATCTGGTTGGGACTAGTTCCGTTGTGAGTTAATATATATTTATTCAAAATTTTAATTAATTTCCAGGAGGGAAATATGAGAAGCGCACTGATCACAGCGATCCTCGTACTAAGCTTTTCTGCTAGTGCATCAATCCAAAAATTTCAAGATCGATTCGAGCTTGTAAGAAGAGAAGGTAAGTTAATTGCCATTAGAGACAAGTCCATTAACCCACAATTTAAGATTGCAACTTATATAAACTTTATTAAAGATAGAATCTTGTCTGAACAAGAACTTATTCGCTCAGAAGCAGGTTTTTATAAGGATTCCTTAAATGAGTTATTCATTGATGGTAATACAAAGGGATTAGCTTCACATAGTAAAGGCTTGAAACAAGATCATGAGTATGTGATTGATGCAATGTATGGGTTAAAAGATGTGGACTTTAGAAGTGTATTTGCTAATGAAAAATTTCAAGAAGTACTTACTAAGTATGAGCAAAAGTTAAGTGATGCTATTTTCTACATCGATCCTATGCTTGTTGCTAAGCCGGATAACTCAACATTCTTCTATAAGTTAAATGTTACACACCAGGTTGTGAAGTTTGCTCTTAATCTAGCAAAGAAGCAACTAAGTACAGTTCCTCTTTTAAATACTGCTGCATATGTGATCACAGAAGTTGAGAAGATGGTAAGAACAAGAAGAATGTATCATCAAAATATGCTACTTGCTTATCTTGAGAATTATGAAGCTACTGATCTTGGGATGACAAAAGTAGAAGCAGACTCAATCTTTTCTTCAATTTATGAGTCGAGAATACAATGGTTTGCATTTTGGGAGTCGAATCAAGCGAAGGCAACGTGGAATAAGTTTGGAACTGATAGATTTTATGCAAATTGGAGACTTGGAACAAATAGATATAGAAACTTCAGAAATATCTACAACGATTCAGGTGTAAGACTAAACTATGCTTTCTCTGAGGTTGAATACAAGGGTGAAAGAGTGATCATCAACCTTGTTGACCAACAAAATCAATTCGATTCTAGGCCAGCAATTGCTTTTTATTTTAATCAACCAAATAAGATTACAAGATTAAGATCAGTTCTTACTCTTGCAAGATTAGGTATTAGCTTTGTTAGTTTACCGGCATTTGTTAAAGATTTAGTAACAAATTACATTAAGTCATACTATGAAACACAACAGGTAACAGAAGGAGCACTTCTTGCTCGCTTTGAAATGCACGACCAAGAAGAAGACAGTTACGTCCTAAGAAAGCAATTCATTAATGCTTTCAGATAGGGATTGAAAAAAGGCGGATTTAATATCCGCCTTTTTTTTGCTTTTTAATTTTTCTTATATTTTTCTAAAAAATCTTTCTTAAATTCTATAAACCTATTTTCTAAAATAGCTTCACGTGCTCTTTCAGCAAGACTCTTATAAAATGCTATATTGTGAAGAGTCGCTAGAATTTGTCCTAGAATTTCGTTTGAGTCAAAGAGATGCTTAACATAGGCTCTCGTATAGTTCTTGCAAGTATAGCACTCACAATTTGGCTCAATAGGGTAGAAATCTCGACGATAATTCTTATGACGAATTCTGATCTTTCCTCTGTTTGTAAAGAGAGTACCACCACGGGCAAACTTTGTAGGAATAATACAATCACTCATATCGATTCCGTATTCCCATATCATGAGTAGATCTTCAGGGTTACCAACACCCATAACATATCTTGGCTTGTCTGCTGGCATTTTTGGACCTGTGTAAGAAACAATCTTTTCCATAAGCTCGGGACCTTCACCAACAGAAACTCCACCAATTGCATAACCTGGTAGATCTCTTTTTACGAGCTCATCAAGGCATTCGTCTCGATAGTCATCGTATGTCGAGCCCTGAATAATTCCAAAAAGTGCTTGCTTAGGGTTATTCCAAGTTTCAATACATCGATCGAGCCATCTGTGAGTTCGATCGATTGAATTCTTTGTATACTCTCTGGTTGCTGGATATGGGATACATTCATCAAAGGCCATCATAATATCACTTCCAAGTTCTTGTTGGATTTGTATTGATGTCTCTGGTGAGAGCATGATTTTTTTACCCTTATGATCTTTAAATTCTGCACCTTCTTCTTGGATTGACTTTCCTTGTAGTGAAAAGACCTGAAATCCACCAGAGTCAGTTAGAATTGGACGGTCCCAATTCATGAATTTATGTAGTCCCCCAGCTTTTTCAATAAGTTTTGAACCTGGAGATAGGTGTAGGTGATATGTATTTGATAGGATAATCTTAGTATCCATATCGTCAAGAAAGTTTGGAGGTAGAGCTTTGATTGCACCGTGAGTACCAACTGGCATAAATACAGGTGTCGGGATCTCTCCGTGGGGAGTTTTTATAACTCCAGCTCTTGCTTTTGAGTTCTTATCGACATGAGTCACTTCATATGAAAAGTGCTCCTTTACTTGATCTTGAATACGCATAAATTCCCTAGTTTAAAAGATATGTGGCTTTTTAGCAGAAATTTAACAGGGCATCAATTTTCAGGGCAATATTTATACACCTAAATCATAGTGATTTAAGTACTTTAACCACAGTTTCATTGAGAGATTGAAACTTCTCAGGATTCTCTTTTTCTATTAAATCTTTAATATTGATAAGAAAGATCTTAAGGATTTCTAAGTTTATTTGATTATTGCCACGTCTAAGACGAGCAATCATTGGGTCGAGATAGTCGAGATAATTCAAAATAGCGACTCCATCAATGGCCTTATTTTCAATAAGTCTTTGAAAAGGAAGTTCGTTTTTGCTTGTATTTTCGAGATAAAAATAGTCTCGAGGATGAAAGTCTGGCTTCGTTGCAAAAATGTCGTACACCACAACTTGATTATCAGCGATATAGTAAGCTCTGTTCTTATTCGCAATAAAGTACTTTGAAATTTTTTGCACAGGCTCACGATTCTTGAATATGAATTTTGCAGCCATTTGAGAAGAACTATATGAAAAAATCACTTCAGGAAAAATATTGGTAAAGTTAAGAGTCTTCACTTTACTACTAATCATTAAAAGATGAACAACTTCATCTCTAATTTTCTTAGTGTCACCTTCTATCATTGGACTAAGAAGACTAGGAAAGCTCTTTTTAGCAAAAGGGGAGGTCTTAACAATTTTCTTAAGAGCAGAGAAAGGGATAGTCTCAAACTGTTTAACGAGAATAGCTTCTGGTTTTGTTTTATGTTGTAGAAGATAAAAAGATTTATTCTTGTTAAAACCATCGATTGTGAAGTTAGCATTAACATGCGGACTAACAACTAAGTCAGAGTATTTATATTTTAATTCTTTTGCTTGGTATTCAGTTAACAAAAATTTATCTTTTAAAGCTACTTCTAAAATTGTATAAGGAAATAAGGCAAACACCATGATAACTAAGAATAGAGGAAGCTGAACATATTTAAGAATTTTTCCTCGGTAGATTATCCGACCTCTGGTGATAAATTCTTTGAGGCTTCCATGGCCGATTAATAATGAAATATCAAAAAGTGGAAAAATCGTGCTTAATATATCAAATGGTGTTCGTACGATGGCCTTAGCTCTTTTTGCAAAGAAGCTTCCTTGTGTTGATGCACCTAGAATAAATTCACCAAGTGAGACTGAGAGTAAAATATTACCAAGTATTAAAAGTATTAAATAAATAAGAATAATCTTAACAAGATCAAGGCTGACTGTCGTAATACCAAACTTTGTTAATGCTAATTGTAGCTGAGTTCTAATACCGATCGATATGTCATTGAAAGTATGTTCATTAACTAACTCAAAGACTCTTATGGATAAGAGAATGTTAAGGATTATTGAGAAGACACGAGCAAAAGGCCCAAAGAGTACTGGGCGATTAGCGCTATCAATTTCTTCTTCAACGATTCCTTCAAAGCCTTGAGCTTTCCTCTTTTTTACATTCTTTTTCTTTTTTGCAACACGAACAATCTTAGTACCACTTAACTTATCAACCTTAGCCTTTTTCTTGGTTTTTTCTTTAAGCTCTTGGCCACCTTCTCTATTTGCTTGTGCGAGAAGTTTTGAAATATCGATAGAGGTACTTGTTTTACTCGTTGGTTGTTGTGGTAATGGACTCTGTTGTGGTTCCTGTGAGTTAATTTTCTCTTGTTTTTTTGGTTCCTCAGTCTTTTCAGCTTTTATATCTGAAATATTGAAAACGAGAGTCTTTCCATCATGAGTAGCGTTTGTACTTTGGTCTTTGGCAACAGCTTTTATTCGACTACCTTTATAAATGATTTCATCACCATTTTCGAGAAAGTAGTGACCACCGCTATTAAGCTCTTGTCCATTATAAGTGAGACCTTGAACATTCTCATTCACTTTAATTGATACGGATTCACCATTGAGTGTAACTTCTAGCTTTGAAGGGACTTCAACGATGATAAAACTTCCATCGTAGATATTGATATTGAGTGGTTTATCGAGATCAATCGAATCTACGCTTTGCTCAATATTTAAAATTTCAAGAATATATTGACTCATTTAATCTAATTATACCGATTAAGTCTTTATTTTCAAGAAATTAGAAGTGCCGCGTAGCGAAGTTTTCAACTTTGAAACACGGCATTGATATAGAAATATTAGAAGAAAAATCTGATATTTGCTGTATATGAATTACTTACTTTTGCACCATCAACTTCGTCTTTAATAGCAAACTTTCTACTTAGATCAACATAAGCAAGCCATACCTTTGCTTTAAGACCAAGAGTCGCATGTTCTTTATCTATTTGTGTCTTAATAACAAGTCCTAAACGATCCTCAAAAGCGAACATTGAGAAGTCTGAACCAAGATAGTAAGCATCTCCAAAGCCATATCCAGATCTAGCATGAGAACCAATATATGGTGTAATTTTGACGAAACTAAATTGCCATTCTCCTTGAGCATGAAGCCTTGCTAGCATATCATCGCCAAAGTACAGGTTCCCCTCATCAGAGTTTGAAAGTTCAGCTAATTTTACTTCTTCAACAGATCCCCAAATGCTATAATTCTTAAATTTGTAACCTAGCTTATAGTCGAGAACAAGGTTAACTAGAGTGTTGTCTGCTGGATCAAGATCTCCGGCACCGGCAAGTAATAGGGCAGTATCGGCTCTTTTGTAAACATCTAGTCGACCAAGTGTATAGAGTCCAAGTGTACCAAACCACTTCTTATCTTTTTCATAATCAAACCAAGCTCCTGCTTTGGCTTCAACCTTTGCATATATATCGATCAGAGGAACATCTTCTGTACCATTAATAACTTCTGTATCGTATTCAAGTGTTTCAATACTATACCTCTCTTTAATAAGAGCTGCTT
>CAWUIU010000252.1:0-5353 GCA_963922285.1 uncultured Oligoflexia bacterium
TCAGATATTAATGGTAAATATTTTTCTCTTAATTTTTTTTTAGTATATGAATATCCTTTTTATCCTCACGCTCTTTACTGGCTATTTTGTATTTTTTAGTATGATTATTTGTTTTTTGTTTAATATTCATCCGTAAATTTGCTTTTTCTGAGTTATTGGTATTTTGATATGTATTTTCCAGGCCCAGTACTATATTAGTAGGCTACCTTTATTCACAAGAGATTCTAAATGTTGGATATTCCTGACTATTTCCATGTTTTTGACCTAAACACACACGATCAACCTTTGGTAGTTTACGAAGAAGAGTTAAAGCATTTATATAAACAATTTTCATTGAGTGAACAACAACTTGAACTAGCATTACTTAATGAAGAAGTTGAGAGCCATTCTCACAGAGTAATGCCTATGAGAACGGATGTTTATATCCAAAGGGACTAATATCCTCTAAATCGGATTAGCGCTTGTGTCTTCAGCAACATATGAAACTATAGTGGCCCCGAATTGGAGATTAGTCCTATGCACAACAAATTTTTAATAACCATTTTCACAACAACTACACTATTTGGGTGCCAAGACAGTTCTTTTAGCTCATCTGAATCTTTATCTAAAGCAAAAAATATAATTTCTTCATCTCAGAAAGAGGGGAATTACATGAGCCCCTACCCAGCTCTTGTAAACTCTATGCTACCTCTGTTTCAGGCATGTAAAATTGGAAGATATTCAGAGATTGTTGGCGTAAACGGTCCACTAACTGAATTTTTGAATACCCAACAAATTATCTCGACGCAAGATGACCTTTCTGAGTATCTACTGGATTATGATAATGATGCATCTATTCAACTCAGAACTACAAAGTCCCTGAAAGCATGTGAAGTAGCTAGAATAATTCAAAGTGCAGTAACCCCTCGCGCAGTCTGGGATGTTTACCCGTTTGCTGCTGATAATCTAACTGTAAGAGATTCGGCCATCTCTTACATGAATATGCTATTAACTGAAACTTTAGTTACCAGTTTATATTTTTCTTATTTAGCTGAAGCGCTACCTTCCAAGGAATTAATTAGTGAAGCTCAAGTGTCAGAACTGGCATTAAATTTTTATTTGGATGAGGAGGTGATCGAAGCATTCCTACAAGACTTCTCTATCACCTTTTCGCATAAGCGAGTATTTGCAATAGACACACTTACTGGTACCGGCGTCAATTTCACTTCAAGCGATGGCTTTTATTACTCTACTCACAATAATAGTGTCCCTTATGTTAACTACCTGGGCTATGAATGGTTTAGCCCTTCAAAGCTTGAAGGTGTTCAATTTACCATTAATACTTCATTCTCTGCGTTAAAGGACAAAAAATTTCCTTCTTTACCAGCACTTAACAATCTAATTAACGAGTAAGAGTAATCGATTTATACTTCCTATTTTTATACTTACCCTACTTGAAAGATCTACTTGGCAATGCTTGAAAGCCAAGTACTACGGGGGGTGTAGCGGTGCGCTCTCCTAGTTGATCCAAAACGCAATCACTTGATCGTTTTATTCTCCATATTGATCTCAATTTTCTCCAACTTGATCTAACATCTCTCCAACTTGATCTACTTTTTCTCTACTTTGATACTATGGGTTATGAAAAGATATCGTCATCAACGTTGTGCTATCTACCACCATATCTAGCTATTTTTATTTTTTTTGATTTTTTTTATAAATTATAAAAGAATATTTTTTTTTATTTATTTATAAATCTTTTTCGATCATTTGTGTTCCCCATAGCATGAAGTTGGAGAAAAAAAAGGCCAGCTAAATGCTGGCCTTTCTTCATGGGTGTCTCATACTATTTGAGTTTTCGTGGGCAAGATTATCATCGCCTGTTTTTTGATAACTACGTTGCACTCAGGCCAAAACTTCTTCAGTGAATCTAATGCTTTCTCAGCTTTTGGTCTAAACCTCCATAGTTCTTCTTTTATACCAAACTGTTTCATGAGGTCTTCGAGCTTTATAGGAATTATCTTACGCGTGTTTGCCCTATAGGATATAAATGCATACAGGTCTAATGCGAGAGGACTCTTTTTAAGCTTTTTTATTGTTTCAAGGCTTAGCGGCACGGGGTGAGCCTTTATTTCTTTATAATACGTGTTTGATAACCTAACAAATACCTCTGTTTTTTCAGTGAAGCCCCCTTTAAGGGTTTCAAAGGACTCCTTTTCATCAAAAATTTTGAACGTTACCTGTTTAGTGTTTATTTCTAGTTGGCCGCTTTCATTGAAAGTCTTTTTGGAGGTCTCATGGGAAAATTCAGTTTTAAATAACCTGTCCAGCTGATTCAGTACTTGCTCATTGGTGCCGCCTTCAATGTAAGAGGCTCTATACCCCAAAGCTTCAACAAACTCCTTCAGGTTTTTCCCTAGTTTTATTTTGTCAGTTCCATATTTAACAGCGATGGTATTTATGTAGAGGATAATTAAACGTGGTATTCCACCATATGGTAATGATTGATTACCAATTGCTGAGATTGTTAGTTTATTATTAGGGTATTCTGTAGATATTTCCTTTTCATCGGTCTTAGATAATGGAAGTGTATGCGCGCAAAAAGTTGAGTATTGGTACCAAATCTTATTTTCCGAACCTGCTTCTAACTCCTTTAAAGCTGATTCAATCTGTGCTTCATAGTCATCTTCAATCTCTAATAAAGGATAAATTGCGACGAATTTATTAGTAATCGTTTTAGGTTCGATATTAGTAGTTTGTTCAACTGCTCTCTTCAGGGCCTCGTTAACTTTAATCTGGTCATATTTAAGATGCTTAATAGATAAAAGAGCTAAAGCCGCTCCGTGGTAACTACCATCATTAAATTGAGAGCCTATATAGGTCTTAAGGGTTTTGAGGTACTCTTCTTTATGAGAAAGCATCCCGCTCGCTAGAAGCTTATTTTCATTTTCCATCACTTTTTCTGCAATTTTTAAATTTTTCTGGTTTTTCTACTAGTTTTACTTTTTTTATTTTTTTCTTGTATTAGTATAAGTAGACACATTATTCGCGATCATTACATGAAATTATAAGGTAATTCAAGTGTCAGAAACTTCTTTAAAAGCCGTAACAAATGCTATGGACTTGTTAATTCAGCAAGCTAGACAAGCTGGAATTTCACCTCATTCCATAAGACGTATGAGACTTTTTTCTACCAAAGAAGTCTGCAACATCATTGGCAAAAGTACTACTACTCTTTACAACGCTGAGGAGTCGGGAGTGATTGAGCCCCCCGAACGCGACCCTGCGACTGGCAGAAGAATTGGTTATACACTAGAGCAGGTTAATACTCTTAGAAATCATTTTGGCATTGTCCCTAAAGCCAAACGAAATAACCCAAATGAAAGACTTGGTATCACTACAGCACTTTATAATTTTAAAGGTGGTGTTGGTAAAACTACGACAGCTGTAAATATTTCTCAATACGCGGCTTTACAAGGTTATCGTACATTACTTATTGATATGGACTCTCAGGCAAGTACTACGGCATTATTTGGTATCATTGCCGATGAGGAAATATCTGAAAACGAGACCGTGTTGCCATATACACTCTATGGCGAAAAAAACTCGTTGTCTTATGCAGTTCGCCCTACTCATTTTGATAATCTTTATATCATTCCTGCCAACCAACATCTGAGTAGTTCTGAGTTTGAAGCAGTATCCCAAATCAGTGGCGGCTCACAAGAAGATGCTCTGGAATATTTTCAGCGTTTGAAGGATGGTATAGATACTATCAAAGATGAATTTGATTTTATCTTCGTTGATGCCCCACCAAGCTTAGGCATAATTGGTATTCAAACTTTACTTTCAGTGGATAATATCATCATCCCCTGCCCTCCCAGAATGTTGGATTTTGTAAGTACCAGGCAATTTCTAGAAACTGCCACTCAGTACGTAACTCGTGTCGCTGAAGACAAAACATTCAATAGCATTAAGGTAATGGCGTCTATGTATGATAGACGTAATACAATGAGTCGTGAGTTCATGGAAGTTATGAACTCTGTTTTAGGTACTCACATGTATGCGAACCAGATGTTACATTCTGAATCTATTGATAATTCGTCGGCTGTCTTCCAAACTCCATGGGAAGCAGAGAAGCCAGATAAGCGCATCACAGACAATATGCGTTCTTTATTCAATGAAGTTATTAATGATTTAACTTTAAGGAATGGTAATAATGGCTAGAAAAAGCAATATCAACAAACTTTTACAAGCTGCGAGTAGCAGCACCTCAATTCCTGCAAAAGACCCTAGTTCCGAGTTGCCTAATAAGCCTTTATCAAGCAATCCAGCAATTGATCTTGCTATGGGGGCCAACCAGAAGCGCGCTCGTTCTATTAAGGAGCCAATCCTCCAGCTTGAACATGATCAGGTAGTTTTGTTCAAATACCATGACCGTCATGAAAGCGCCATAGACACCGACAAATTCCAACAAATTAAAAGGTCTATTACTACTGAAGGTCAACATTTTCCAGGTATTGTTCGTAAAACTGACAGAACTCTTAAAGACGGGAGAGCTGTATATGAACTCATTGTGGGCCGTATTAGATTTGAAGCAAGTAGAGATGTGGGAGTATTTAAAGCATTTCTCAAAGAGCTTAGTGATGCCGAAGCCGTTAGGGTCATGCTTTCTGAAAATGAGGATAGGCAAGATATCACGCCTTTTGAAAGGTGGTTGTCAATCCTTCCACTGGTTGAAGACGGCATTCTAACTAATAATGAAATTGCAGATTTGATAGGCTGGGATAAAGGGAACTTATCTCGCTCTCTAAAAGCTAAAAAGTTTTATGATGAGTGTAATTTATCTAATTATCTTTTAGATGTTTCGAAGGTTAAACTCCATCAGTTGATTGAAGTCGCTTCTCTTTATGATAAAGACCCATTATCAGTCCAGAATGCAATCGACTTAATTTCTGAGAAATATAGTTCGAAAAAAGATAATCTTTTTTTAAAAGCTATTGTTAGTCATTTATCCGAGCAAGAAAAGCCTAAAACTGAAAAGATATTCCTTGATGGTTCCAAAGTTATAATCAAAAAAGTTGGAAACAATGTTTCAATTTCCTTTGATGGCCTCCCGAAAAAAGACGCCTTAAACGAAGTTATTTCAACGTTAGAAACTATTGGTGCACTAAAGTAGTTGAGGGGCCCTAGCCCCTCTAATCTCCTTCAAGCCACTCTACACTTCCAATATCTCCACTTTTCTTTCCACGAACAACCAAATCTATATACTGTTTTTCCTGAGTATGTAGGTCTTAAAATAGTTGTAAATTACAACTATCATACATTCGAACCGGTTAGCTATGAGTTGTAAATTACAACTACCCTACATTCGAAC
>CAWUIU010000253.1:0-5322 GCA_963922285.1 uncultured Oligoflexia bacterium
AAGATACTGAGAACATTGACATTCTCCTCCTAAGAAATGAACGATTTTCCACTTATCTGTTTTCTGAAATAGATAGTCACTTAAGCTTTTCTTTTGAGAGAAATCCGAATAATGCCAAACCCCCATGATCATAGAACCACATAATAATGTGAAAAACCAAGCACTTAAGAATGCATTTAGCACATATTTCTTCATGTAAATCTAATCGGCATTTGAAAATAGAATTTTATCTATTTCTAATATAATGAAGGCAAATAAGTCTATGTATAAGATAATTAAAGACTTATATTTCAAGTGTAAAAAACAATATCTGCTTACATCATGAAAACTTGTCATAAAGTAATCAAGAACTTGTCACCCTTGTACATAAAAAAATAACTTATTAGCCAAACTCATCTACGAAATTAATAAACACTATAAAATTAGTAAGAGTACTATCTAAGAGGCAGCAAATTTCGAGCTAAGACCTCTTCACTTACTGCTTAAAGATTTGCTCCTCAAGAGAATCATGGTTAATATTAATATCACGAAGACCACCAAGTCTAAAGAATCGGCTTGTAAAAACAATGTTTATGGAAAGGGTGAGTATTAGAGATTTCACAAGAACCTATAAACTTTAGCACTTTAACTGGTATCATTTCATATAGAAAAGAAACGAAAAAGAGTTAAAAAAGGGAGACGTAGGTCTCCCTTTTTTTAACACAAATATCAGATTATACTAGATATTAAGACCACGCTTATCTGTTGCTTCAAGAGCAGCCTCTTTAAAAGCTTCAGAGTATGTTGGGTGTGGGTGGCAAATACGACCAATGTCTTCTGCACTTGCTCTAAATTCCATCGCTGTAACAGCTTCAGAAATTAAGTCTGCAGCCCTCGGTCCAACCATGTGAACACCAAGAATTTCATCAGTTTCTTTATGAGCTATTACTTTAACAAAACCATCATTTTCAGCTGATGCCTTCGCTCGTCCACTTGCTTTAAAAGGAAACTTCCCAGACTTATAGGGAACCTTATTAGCCTTAAGATCCTGTTCTGTTGCACCTACTCCAGAGACTTCAGGCCATGTGTAAACGACACCTGGAATAAGGTTATAATTCATATGTGGAATTTGTCCTGCGAGCATTTCTGCTAAGAAAACACCTTCCTCTTCAGCTTTATGCGCAAGCATAGCACCCTTAACCACATCTCCTATAGCGTAGACATTTGCAACATTTGTTCTTAAGTGAGAATCAGTTTCAACTCTTCCACGATCATCTAATTTAACTCCAGCATTTTCAAGCCCTAAATTTTCTGTGTATGGACGACGACCAACGGCCATTAAGCAGTAGTCTCCTTCAATTGAAATCTCTTCATCATTCTTTTTATTCTTTGCCTTAACAGTAACCTTCTTACCTTTAACAGTAACATCAGTTACTCCATGACCAAGATAAAACTCCATTCCCTTTTTCTTGAAAACTTTTTTCATCTCTTTAGAACAGTCTTTATCCATTGTCGCAAGTATATCATCAGCATATTCAACAACTGATACTTTAGCTCCTAATCGCATAAAGACAGATCCCATCTCAAGACCAATAACACCACCACCAATAACGATAAGGTGCTTAGGGCACTCTTCTAACTTTAGAGCCTCTGTAGAGGTAATGATTCGCTTCTTATCAATTTTAACTCCCGGAATTGAAGCAGGCTTAGAACCTGTAGCGATAATAATATTCTTACCTTTGATTTCGACCTCTGTATCACCTGCAACCTTTAGAGTATTAGCATCGACAAAAGATCCATGTCCGTGAAAAACCTGTATCTTATTCTTATCCATAAGATACTTAACACCACCTGTGATATCACTAACAACTTTAGCAACACGAGCACTCATTTTTTTCACATCAAGTTTTGGCTTTCCAACACCAATCCCATGATCTTCTAAGTGCGCCAGTTCATGATACCTTTCACTAGAGTCTAACCATGCTTTAGAAGGTATACATCCAACGTTTAGACATGTTCCACCAAGTGTATTGTACTTCTCAACAATGGCAACCTTCATTCCAAGTTGAGCGCATCTGATCGCACATACATATCCACCTGGTCCACTACCTATAACAACTACATCAAAATTATTATCTGCCATATGCTTCTCCTTATACTTCTAATAGAAGTCTTTGTGGATCTTCGATTAACTCTTTAACACGCTTTAAGAATGTAACAGATTCTTTACCATCAACTATTCGATGATCATAAGAAAGAGCTAAATACATAACTGGGTGAACAACCACTTGTCCGTTGATCGCCACAGGTCTTTCAACAATATTATGCATTCCTAGAATTGCTGATTGAGGAATATTAATAATTGGAGTTGAAAGCATCGACCCAAAAACACCACCATTTGTAATCGTAAATGTTCCACCAGTCATTTCATCAACTGTGAGTTTTCCATCACGTCCCTTAAGAGCAAGTCTTCTTACCTCTTTTTCGATCTGTGCTAGGTTTAAACTTTCAGCATTTCGAATGACAGGAACAACAAGTCCTTTTGGAGTTGATACCGCGATACCAACATCAGCAAAGTCATGATACTTAATTGTTTCACCATCAATTTGCGCGTTTACTCCTGGAACTTCCATAAGCGCTTGCGTACAAGCCTTTGTGAAGAAACTCATAAACCCGAGTCCGATGTCATGCTTATCTTTAAACTGATCTTTATACTTCTTTCTAAGTTCCATCACATTGAACATATCGACTTCATTGAAAGTCGTAAGCATTGCTGTTGAGTTCTTAGCTTCAGTTAGTCTCTTAGCAATCGTCTTTCTAAGACGACTCATCTTTTCAACTCTTACTTCTCTTGATACTCCACCAGTCGGAACTTGGGCAGCGATTTCAGGAGCAGGCGCTGGTGTTGCAGCAGCCGCTGGTTTAGAAGCTCCCATTGCATCAGCTTTCGTTATCCTGCCATCTTTTCCTGATCCAGCGACACTCGCTGGATTAACACCTTTTTCAGCAAGAATTTTACCTGCTGCAGGTGAAGGATATGGCTTGTTTGCAGCACTTGGTGCCGGAGCACTCGGTGCTGCTGGAGCTGGTGCACTTTCCGCTGCAGCAGGAGCTGCCGCCTCAGCAGGTGCCGCTGCCGCTGTATCAAGTTCAGCAACGGCATCGCCAATAGCAAGGTCAGTTCCTTCCTCGACTAATATTTTGATGACTCCACTCTGTTCAGCAGGTAGAGGGAGTGTCGCTTTGTCCGATTCGACTTCAACTAGCTCATCACCTTCATTTACATAACTTCCATCTTCGACAAGCCACTCACCGAGAGTAACTTCGTTAATGGATTCTCCAATTGGTGGTATTACAATTTTTACAGTAGACATAATTTATCCTTATTTTTTTCCAATACTAAATGCTTTATTTACGATATCTGTCTGCTCTTTTACATGAACTGAAGCATATCCAGTTGCAGGAGAGGCAGAAGCCTTTCTAGAAATACAATCAAAGTCAGAGAATGTATCTCTCCATCTTAGAAGATAAGTCCAAGCACCCATATTATATGGCTCCTCTTGTACCCATACTAACTCAGCACCCTTATACTTCTTTCTTATCGCTTCTATTTGCGTCTTAGGAAGTGGATAAAGTTGCTCAATTCTAACGATGGCAATATCTTTAATATTGTTTTCTTCTTGATGTTTTAGAAGATCGTAGTAGACCTTACCAGTACAAAAAAGAACTCTCTTAACATCTTTAGCTTTAACGTTCTCATCATCAAAAACTTCGACGAAAGACCCCTTCGTAAAGTCTTCAACTGTCGAAACACATAGAGGATGTCTAAGAAGAGACTTAGGAGTAAAAACAACTAATGGTTTTCTAAATTGATATGCTAATTGTCTTCTTAAAAGATGGAACATATTAGCAGGTGTCGTTACATCACAAACAATCATATTGTATTCCGCACATAGCTGTAGATATCTTTCGGGACGACAAGATGAGTGTTCAGGCCCTGCACCTTCATATCCATGAGGTAAAAGAAGAACGATATCACTCATTCTTCTCCACTTACTTTCAGCAGCAGAAATAAACTGATCTATCACAATCTGAGCACCGTTAGAAAAGTCGCCAAATTGCGCTTCCCAAATATTTAAAGAATTTGGACTAGCTTGTGTATAACCATACTCAAAACCAAGTACTGCATATTCAGATAAAAGCGAGTTATAAATATGAACCTTCCCTTGATCATCAGAGATATGATCAAGACCACAATAAGCAGTATTCGTATTCTCATCAAATACTTTCATATGCCTGTGTGAAAATGTTCCTCTAATAACATCTTGACCACTAAAACGGATATTATGACCATCTGTTAGCATTGTTCCATAAGCAAGCATCTCGGCCATTGCCCAATCAATCTTATCAGTGTCGAATCTCTTTTTACGATCATCAAGAATTTTCTGTGCTTTACGAAGTGTTTTAAATCCTTCAGGTGTTGACGTCATCGCATCAATAACAGCTTGTAGGTTCTTTTTTGAAACACTTGTCTTTGGAGACTTTTCAAAATCCTCTGGCTTGGACCATCTAAGGTTTAACCATTCCTTATGTGGACCTTTTACTCTCTTAGGAAGCTCGCTCTGTTTTACATTATTGAATCTATCAGAGAGAAGCTTCTTAAATTCCTCTTGCATCTCTTTTGCAATAGTTTTATCCATCGAACCATGTGTTTCGAGCTCTTCAATATAAAGCTCTCTTGGATTCTTATGTTTAGATATCATTCCATAAAGATGTGGTTGAGTGTACTTAGGCTCATCACCTTCATTGTGACCATGCTTTCTGTAACAAACCATATCGATGAAAACATCTTTCTTAAACTTTTGTCTAAACTTCATTGCAAGTTCACATGCGTAGACAACATCTTCAGGACTATCTCCATTTACGTGAATGACTGGGATATCAAGCATTTTTGCAAGTGAAGTACAGTAATGAGAACTTCTTGAATCATGCCAATCAGTTGTAAAACCAATTTGGTTATTAATCACAAAGTGAATTGATCCCCCAGAACGATAACCATCAAGCTCCGACATTTGTAATGTCTCATAGACAATCCCCTGTCCAGCAACGGCAGCATCACCATGAAGAATAATAGGAACGATTTTTGATTCATCACCTTGATAAGCGATATCAATTTGAGCACGGCAATATCCATTACAAACTGGTGAAACTGTTTCAAGGTGAGACGGATTAGGAAGAAGTTTTAAGTATACTTCTTTTCCAGTAGCAGTCTCTTGAGCTGAAGTATAACCCATGTGATATTTAACATCACCAGAGCGGCTTTGATCATGCTTTCCTTCAAAT
>CAWUIU010000254.1:0-5316 GCA_963922285.1 uncultured Oligoflexia bacterium
TTTTCTTTGGGAATGGTAATCGCGTCGACTTTTTTAACAATGAGTCGAATGAATTCAAAGTCTTTAGCGCAAGGTTTGCGTGAGGAGTTTTCTTAATGGGTGTCGTTAATATAGAAGGTCTTAATAAGTCCTATGGTAAAACCAAAGTGTTAAGTAACGTTAATTTATCCCTTGAACAAGGTGATCGCGTTGTTATTATGGGGGCTTCTGGCTCAGGAAAATCGACTCTACTATATCTCATGGGAGGACTTGAAAAGTCTGACAAAGGAAGAGTCCTGATTAATGATAAAGATCTCTCAAAGTTAAATGATGAGCAATTAGCAAGTTTTCGAAATCTGGATATCGGGTTTGTTTTTCAATTTCACTTCTTGTTACCAACGCTTGACTGCTTAGAAAATATTTTACTTCCGGCTAGGTTGGGAAAGAAGGATTTAGAAAAGACTAAAACATATACTCAAGGTCTTGCTAGACGTCTAAAGGTTGAAGAGTGCTTAAGTAAATATCCCTATCAAATCTCTGGAGGGCAACAACAGAGAATAAATCTTATTAGGGCTTTGTCTTTAAAACCTAAGCTTCTTTTGTGTGATGAGCCAACTGGTAATTTAGACTCTAATAACTCGAAGATAGTTGTTGATCTCTTAAACGAGCTTTCGAAAGAGCAAAATGTAACACTTGTTGTCGTAACACATGATGAAGAAGTTGCCGTGCATTTTGAAAAAGAAATTCATATGGTGGATGGAGTGCTGCATTAATCTTGTTAATTGGAGCATGTGTACTTTTAAAATGACACGCACCTAATAAGGAAAATGTGGACGATCCTAATAATTCTCGCTATTTTTTTATATCAGAGTATTTTGTACAAATTCTCAATTAGCTTCAAGCGGAATGAAGTATTGTGAGAAATGGAGTGATAATGTCAGGCTCTTTAAAGAGTATCTTATATATTTTAATTGCTTTTTCCCATCTAACATTTGCAAATTTATTGGGACCTTCTAAAGATTTATTTACTATCAAAGGTATTGAAATTGAGGGGCTGAAAAAAGTTGAGAAAGAAGCAGTTCTTGATAAAATTAATTCAAAGATAAATAGTCCTCTAACAAATTATGGTCTAAAAAAAGATATTGAAAGAATTTACAACCTAAAATACTTTGAGTCCGTCGAAGCATATCAAGATAAAGGGAATAAACTTGTTTTTAAGGTCGTAGAAAAGCCGATTGTTTCTAGCATAAAAATTGTTGGAAATGATGAGGTTTCTAAAGAGGATGTCATTGGACAAGTTAAGACAAAAGAGTTCTCGATTCTTGATGTTAATACAATCAAGACAGACATAAAATCGATTCAAAAATTTTATGAAGAGAAAGGTTTTTACCTAGCTTCTGTAAAATATGTCATTCGTAAAATTGATAAAGAAAACGTTGAGCTTATTTTCAATATAAAGGAACTTGATAAAGTTAAAGTTAAGAAAGTAACGTTCCTTGGTAACCAAGCCTTCTCAGACGATGAACTTAAAGGTATCATGGAAACGAGAGAGGAGAGTCTATTCTCTTTCATGTCAGGTTCAGGTTCGTTTAAAGAGATTGGTTTTAGAACTGATGTTGAACGTATTAAATATTTCTATCGAACAAAGGGATATCTTCAAGTTAATCTTGGGACACCTGAAGTAACAGTTTCTGAAGACAAGAAATGGATCTTTGTTACGATCAAAGTTAACGAGGGACCAAAATTTAAAATCAGAAACATATCATTTCAAGGGGAAGTTCTTTTTACTAATGATGAACTTCTAAAAGAAATTCAAATGAAGAGTGAAGATGTTTACTCTGAAGAACTATTGAGAAAGGATATCCAAAAATTAACTGAACTTTATCAAGATAAAGGCTACGCGTTTGCAAACGTCTTAAGAACATTGCAAGTTGTTCCTGGGGAAAATGAAGTTGATATTCAGTTTTCTTTTGAAAAAGGAAAAATAGCAAGTTTTGGTCAGATAACGATTAAAGGAAACACAAAGACTAGAGATAAAGTTGTTCGCCGAGAATTGAGAATTAATGAAGGGACACAGTTCTCAGGATCTAAGTTAAGAGAGTCTAAAGAGAATGTTAATCGACTCGGTTTCTTTGAGCCAGGAAGTGTGATTTTTAATACTGTTTCGCCTCCGGGGCGAGATGATGTAATTGACGTTGAAATTTCGGTAAAAGAAAAAAGTACTGGTCAGATTTCACTTGGTGCAGGTTATTCAACCGCGACAGGTGGTTTCTTTCAAGCACAAATTTCACAAAATAACTTCAGAGGACTTGGTCAACAACTAGCTTTCAAAACAAATGTTGGATCAGAAAATAAGAGTTTTTCTCTATCATTTACTGAGCCATACTTTATGGATACTAAGTGGACGACAGGTGGAGAAGTATTTTTTAATCAAGAGGAAAATGAATCAACTGAGTTTGAAAAACGTGGTGCTGCAATTAGAGTTGGATATCCAATCTTTGATTACACAAGACTATTTACCACATATAAGCTTGAAGACACTGAGCTAACGAATATTATCGATGAGACAATTGATGAGGAGGCTGAAGAAGGTGTTACTTCGTCAATTCGACTAGCCCTTATAAGGGATAAGAGAAATCATCGTTTTGAACCAACTAAAGGTTACTATTTAAACTTTGCAACAGAGTATGCCGGTGTTGGTGGTGAGAAGAAGTGGTTAAAGAATGAACTCGATGCCAGATACTTTAAAAGAGTTTATGGTGATTTAATCTTCAGATCTCGAATTTATACCGCGAAACTTGAAGTTATTGATGATGAGAAAATTCCAAGAAACGAAAAGTTTTCTCTTGGTGGTGCAAGAAACTTAAGGGGCTATGACAGAGAAGATATTGGGCCAAAAAGTGAAGGTCGAGTCGATAGTAATGATAACGGTGTAATTGATAGTGGTGATGAGCTTGTTGAGTTTAACACAGGTGCACTCTTTACAGCATTCTCTACTCTTGAACTTGAGCATCCACTAGCTAGAGAAGCTGGTCTCAAATGGGTTATCTTCTACGATATTGGTGCTGCTCAAAAGTTGAGTGACTTGAATAAGTTTTACATGGATTATGGATTTGGATTTCGTTGGTTCTCACCAATTGGGGTCTTAAGATTTGAATTTGGATTCCCAATAAATCCTGGGGATGATCTTGATAATGGTAGTAAATTTCACTTTGATATTGGTCAATTATTCTAAATAAGGAGATTTTATGAAAATGCTAATGATGGCAATTTCTCTTTTACTAACAAGTAACGTATTCGCTGTAAAAATGGCAAAAGTAAATGTTCAGAAAGTCTTAGTTACAATTAAAGAGTCTGGAACAATTAGAGAAAAGCTTAAGAAAGAATTTGATAAAAAACAAAAAGAAGTTCGTAGTGAAGAGCAAGCAATTGTTAAAGCACAAGAGGATTTTAAAAAACAGTCTGCTGTATTAAATGATAAGAAGAAAGCACAGAAGCAGCAGGAATTACAACAGAGATTTATGGCTCTTCAACAGAAGATGCAACAATATCAAAAACAAATGGCTGATATGGAAAATAAGTTCAAAGCCCCAATTCTTAAAAAGATCACTGATGTCGTAAAAGAAATTTCTGAAAAGAAAGGCTATGACCTTACGTACGAAGCGAGTACAACACCATTCTTGTACGTTAAATCTTCTGTCGATATAACTGATGAAGTTATTAAGGCCTACGATAAAAAGAAAAAGTAAAAGCGATAGAACTTTCTTATTAGAGAGGGGAACTGTAAGAGTTCCCCTTTGTTCTATATAAAGGTACTGTTTTGAAAATAGAAAATATACTTAATATTGATGAGAACTTAAAACTACGACAAGGTAATATTGGCTATACTGTCAAAGGTATTTCCAATATCGATTCATTTAAGAAGAATCATCTAATATTTATCGGTAAAGATAAGCTTTTGAAGTCTTACTTAGAGAATGACTCATATGATGGATCAGAGGTCATTGTTATAAGTAGTAAATTGGTACAAAACTTCCTTGTCGACTTAGAAAATAAAAATCTTGTTGTCATAGAAACAGAAAACTTTCCTATGAGCATGTGTGCTATTTCAAAGTTGTTCTATGATATGACTTTCTCAGATATGAATTATCAAGTTGATGGTCGAAAAATGGGGACTACCAAAATTCATCCGTCAACGATCATCGCAGAAAATGTTTTTATTGGTGAAAATGTAACGATAGGTGAAGATTCTACTATTATGGCCGGAGCTACAATTTTACCAAATTCTAATATCGGTAATAATACAGTCATTTATCCAAATGTTTCTATCATGCCTTTTTCAACAATTGGTTCTCGCTGCAGAATTCACTCTGGTACGACGATAGGATCAGATGGTTTTGGCTATAATTTTGAGAATGGTGTGCACCATAAAATATGGCATATGGGTGGAGTTAAGATTGGTGATGATGTGGAAATAGGTTCAGGTTGTACTATTGATCAAGGAACATTTAGTCCAACTATTATTGGAAGTGGATCTAAATTAGATAATTCAGTTCATATTGCACACAATGTAAAAATAGATTCTGGAGTAATTCTTTGTGGGCAAGTTGGAGTCGCTGGCAGTTCAAAGGTTGGATCCTACACTGTAATGGGTGGAAAGGCCGGAGTTTCTGATGGACTGGTTGTTGGTCAAGCCACGCAAATTGGTGGAGGCTCTCTTGTTATGGGTAATCTTGAAGATGGTAGTAAAGTTGCTGGTCATCCTGCAAGACCCGTTAATGAATGGATGCGCGGATTAGCGTACGTTAGAAAAGAGTCATTAAAAAAGAAGTAGGTAAATTATGAAAATTAATCAAGATGAAGTAAAAAAAATTCTTCCGCATAGAGACCCGTTTTTGTTTATTGATGAGGTCGAAGAAGTTGTCTGTGACAATGAGATATCTTCTTATAAAGACTTCGTTGGAACGAAGGTCGTAGCAAAGTATAAGACGAATGCTGATCATCCAATTTTTGCAGGACATTTTCCTGGCAACCCTATCCTTCCTGGCGTTGTACAGGTTGAGATGATGGCGCAAGCTAGTGCTTTTGGTTTAAAGTTACTAGAGCCGCAATTAGCTCATAAGAGTTTTGAAGTCGCTCTACTTGCCGTTAATAATGCAAAATTTAGAAAACCGATATATCCAAATATGGATCTGGTAATTAGAACTGTTTGTACGAAGATGCGTACAGGATTTCTTGAAAATACTTGTGAAATTCTTCATGATGGTGAATTAGTAAGTCAGGCTACTACTTTGGCTTCATTTAAAATTGGTTAAGGAGAAAAAATGTCTAATATAC
>CAWUIU010000255.1:0-5314 GCA_963922285.1 uncultured Oligoflexia bacterium
CTCACATAGATTATAATCACAAAATAGCAAAAAAGAATACGACAGATGACTTCTGTCGTAATTTAAAATCATATTATTTATAATTTAGAGCTTCTCAATCGCCTCATGAACAAGACGTTCTCCGACATCACAACAAGTATCAATTTTAAATCGTCCACTTGCGCGATCAAAATCTAAGGTCTTTAGGGCCTGGCCATGTTCTGGGCATTCAACTTTAGAAAGTTCCTCTTTTGATTTTTCATAAACCATTTGAATCATATCGACGATTCCCTCTTTTAATGCATCCTGATGTTCATCACTCATATTCTCTCAACCTCTTCCTTAATCAAAGACGAAAGGTCTTCGACTCTTGCTTTAAAAGATTCCCGTTCTTTAGTCATTTTATCTTTTAGCTTCTTTCTCTTCTTAGCTTTTATATTACCACTCTTCTCTAGGGAATCACTTAAGTCCACACTCCAGGCAGCGACTTGTTTAGAAAGAGTTAAGATTTGTGCCTGAATATTTTGAGCTGCAAGTGTATTTTTAGATGACTTTAACTCATCTAAGTAATCATCAACGATTAAACTTTGTAGAATAGCGCCAGCACTTGAAGCATATCTTGCTTCAAATTCTTTTGAGGCATGAATACCTTTATCTTTTTGTAAGGCAGTACTATAAGAAAGACCCATGCTCGTTAAAATCGTTGTTAATGTGGATAATTTCTCTTCAAGAACACTATATTGCTCTCGGCGCTTAAGCTTTTTGTCGAGTTTTAATTTTTTTAAGTTATTTTCAAAATCTTCCATGGATTTCTTAACAATGAAAACTTCGTCGACTGTTTCAAAATAAACAGGTTGGTTCTTAAAATAGTTTAAGACGATATCAAATATATTTGTCAATCGTGCACTAACTCGAATTTTATACTCACCTTCTTCAATTTTTTCGCCTTCACGAAAATCAAAGCGCTCAAATTTCACCTTACCCTTATTACCAATAGCAGAAGAGGTGAAAACAAGTCGATCAGTCTTTTCATTTTCACTGATAAAAACTGCTTCGTATTCAGCATCCTTAACTAAATTAGAGCTGCCAAATATATAATTAAGATCTTTTGAAGCGCCAAAGTTTACATAGAACTTATCATCTGCTCTCTTTTTAGTCAGACTGCCCAGAACATCAATTGAGATATTTCTAAAATTAACCTCACTATCTTGACCTGAATAAAAGGAAAGTGTGACAAGTACCATTGTTGAAATAGTAACAAGAGAAATCCCACCCATGACCGTCGAAATGACTGGGTACTTTTTCTTTTCACTTTCTGCACCTAAGGGCCCTTCATCATAATGTTCTTCAACTTGCTCGGAGGCATGTACGTCAACACTTTCATCAATTTCTATTAATGGTTCATTACCAACTTCTAACTCTTCTTGATATTCCTCTTGTGGCTCCTCAAGTGGTTCTTCAACATCAACATCATACGAAACATTTTCATGAATAACCTCATCAGAAATTTCTAATGTTGGTGTCTCATCATCGATTTCAACCGTTTCAACTTCAGAGAGTTCCTGAATTTCATCTCTTATAACTTCACCAAGAGATTCATCAGCAATAGGAACAACTCTTTGCTCTGCAATAACCTCTTCTTCAGTTAAAAGATCACTCTCATTAATATCATCAAGTTTTTCAACAGGAATAGAGGGAACAGAAGGTAGACCAACTTTTAATGGCTCTGTCGTTTTTAACTCTTTAACCGGTAGTGGTGGTAGTGATGGTAGCGATGGTAAATCTGGCAGTTCTCTTTTCTTCTCAGGCTTTACAGGAACTGGCGGAGGTGGCGGTGGTAAATCATAAAATGACTTTTTAGCCTTTCGATAAGGCACCCATTTATCTTGCCCTCTGCGCCACAACAAGGTTAGATTATCAATACTTCCTACTCGATGAAAGTCGATAACTTGCTGAATTGTAAAAGGCCCCGACTTTTTATTATTCTTGTAAATATACCAAATCGGGTCACTGATTTTTGCCATCGATCTCTGAGTCCTTGAGAAGCATATGAAAAAAAGTTAAACTATCTATCTATTATTACTTGTCTGAGCATACTTTTCAAGTAAACATCCAATATTGTTAAAGTCGGAGATAGGTCAATGTCGAAATATGATGAGATCAATAAACAACTAAAGAAAAGAAGCACCGCATTCATCGGTAGTTCCACTGGTGATCGATGTCTCTTTATTCATTCTCCCTTTGACGAAGGTGTCGTTAGAAACGGTGGAAGACGAGGTGCTAAATACGGACCTCGTGCCATACAAGCACAGATAAATAAGTTGGCCTTCCATGAGAACAAAGAACGTTTTCAAACAATAACGATAAGTGAGAGCCATTTAAACTTTAGTAAAGAACAAAAAATACAAACAAATGAACTAACTAAGGCAATAAGAAGTTTTTCAGGACACATTATTCACATTGGTGGTGGCCATGATCATATCTATCAATTTGTTATGAGTGTAAGACAAAAATTTAAGGACAAGACAATTCATATCATCAACTTAGATGCTCACCTCGACACAAGATTGGATGAACATAAACATTCGGGAACACCATTTCGTCAAATCTTAAATGAAGATGACAATATAAAACTAACTCAACTCGGAATTCATCCCTATGCCAATGTGCCAGAGAATTACTTAGATATACAAATGAAAGTATATCATATGGACGAGCTTAGAGAGAAGACAAATGACTTTTGTGATAACCAGTCCTTTTGTGATTCTATCATAGATACAAATGAATTAACTATTATCAGCCTTGATTGTGATGCCCTATGTGCTAACGACATGAGTGCTGTAAGTGCAGTAAATCATGACGGCTTACCAATTAAGTTCCTAAGAGCATTGATTCAATCATCCTTTTTATCACAAGATAATTGTTATTTTGGAATATATGAATATAATCCTATTTTTGATGATCTCGCTTGTAGCGATGCAAGAAAATTAGCAGCTTTAATTTATCAAGATATACTTAACTAAAGTTGATAGCGAATCAAACGCAAGAAGAGAACCTTTATTAGTTCTTTACAGCTACGTACTCTTTGCCCAAGCTCAGACTCTAGTCTATGGTATTTTCGTAAATGATCCGTAAGTCTATCCCGTAATAGCTTTCCATACTTGTAGACCTTAACGCCTTGACTATGTCGCTTTTTTAAATTATCTCGGTATGCCTTACAAACCTCTTCACTAACAATCTTAACACCTACTTCGAGATTTAGTGCAAATGATCGACTGTCAATATTTGCTGACCACACAAGGCATTTCTTCCCATCACTTACCATAACTTTAGAATGAATTTTATCCGGACCATCATGAATAGCCAGATTAAATCCTTCACCCATACCTTGTAAATTTTCTAATTCAGCATACATAAGATCAGTTGTTTTCCAATCTTCGTTGTAGAACGCAGAATTCTTTCCGTTTGTAGTAAAGTTGAGAATAACTGGTTTAGCTGGGTCAGTCTGTAATCGACGTCTCGCTGCTTTTTGCAGTGCTTCTCTTAATTCATCAGTCGGAAGAAAATATTGAGCGTCTCCATAAATCTCAACTTCTGTTTCATTCAGCATTTTTATAAGTTCATACATAATTGATGAATCGGCTCTTGCTCCATTAGGGTCATTATGAATAAACTTCATATCATCGACAGGAGTCATCTCATCTACAAAAACAAATTCACTGACATCTCTATTTATAAAGCCAGCATCTCTTAACTGATCAATATTACCTGTTATTTTTTCTTCATAAGCTTCGACTAAAGAAAGATCAACATCCCATTCAGATAATGGACGATAAAGATCAACAGCACTACTCTCTAATACATTGTCATAGTATTGAAATGCCTGATTAGCTGCTGCCCCTTTAGCTACAACTTCAAACTCAACTGCATTTTTTTCGGCCTCATCAAGAGCGAAGTAAAGTTTCTTGGTATTTCGACCACCAGTTATCAGATACTTCTCTCCTTTCTTGACGACCATAAGTAGTTTATCGTGCATTCTTCTGTACTTGAGTGCAATATGCTTAGCAAGTTTTGGATTTCGATAGAAATAAACATTTACACCAGCTTGTTGAAGCATATAGATTACCTCTTCAGAAAACTTGGATGAACCAAAACCCTCAAGTGACAAACCATCAACTAGAAAATTAACTTTCTTTCCCTCTTTAGCAGCTTTTATAAAAGCAGCAATATGACCTTGGCCTACAAGATCATTTATTTCGAAAACAAATGTGGAAAAATTAATCTCAGTTACATCTGGATCATAAATAAGAGACAATCGCGCCTCTAAACTTTCTTCACCGGTTAACAAAGGTTTTGCTAATTGCTGTTCGCTAGCAAGACCCCTATAAATTGAATAATCACTCCCAAACTTTAGAAAGCTCATCAGCGGTAAACAAAATATGAATAATGTGATCAAGAATCTATCCATCTTCATATGTAATTTATCGGTCAAGTAATTGATTTAGTTTAGGTTCAGAAATAAAAAACCCGCTTCAGTGAAGCGGGCTTTTTGAGAGACAATTTGACGGAGTCGAAAAAATCCTTTCTTCTGATCTCCACACACACACTTATATATAAGCAAGGCCTGTGCCAACTTTTAATGTCACCCTATCCAATATAAACTACTGTAAACACATAAAATCTGAAATGGTGCAAAATTTATTTTTGACATGACCCAAGCGTCAACCAGTCAGTTTACTGACACTAGTGCTTAAGAGATAATAAGAACTTTGAAATTTTGATGACACCTTGATCCAGCGCTTCACGTTCATCTGGAAAATCATATTGACTGCCAACATGTTTAAAAATCTTTCTTGATTCTTTAAAGACAATATCTGCTTCAAAATTGAAACTATCCTTATACTTTCCTACGACAATTCTCGCTAAAAGATTGTCATTGTTTTCTAAATCTAGATAAAATTCCTTCGGAAACTCAATTTTCATAAACTTAGTCATACTATCTTGGAGAGAGAATGAAAACTATTTGTATAACGTTATTATCATTATTAACAAGCACATCATTTGCAAAGTGCCTTGATTACAATCAAGCTGATGTTATGGTGTCCTGGGAAGCATTTAAAACGCCTGCAAAAGTTGGTGTTAAAGGTGAATTTAAGAAGTTTAAAATTATACCTGCAAAACAAAAGGGAAATATTTCTGAAGTTCTTAATGGTGCCACTTTTGAAGTTGACTCAACTTCTGTTCACACTAAGAACAAAGCAAGAGATAATAAAATTGTGAGAAACTTTTTTAAAGATGTTGATATCAAAGGAAAAGTAACTTCAGTAAAAGCAAA
>CAWUIU010000256.1:0-5291 GCA_963922285.1 uncultured Oligoflexia bacterium
TAATATAGTTTTTTTGTCCGTCTAGTGAATTTAGCTCAATTGATGGATACAATTGAACATTGAAGTTAAGTCCAGTGTCAGATTTTCTTTGCCTTGAAATAGAATATTTATTAACGACAATTTTAGAACCATCGCATTCGTTTGCAGATAGTCCATCAATATCAACATTATTATATCTTGTGTCGTAAAATGCTTTCGTCGAAACAGAAGCTGGGTTTAGTCTTACATTAATTGATTGAGTACCTCTATAAAGACCAGTGGCAGTTACCTTCAATTCTTTGTCAAAAAGTCTTTCACATTGAAGCATGTCAATTTTTAGATCTGCTAATACATTGAAGCAACCTTTATAATCTGTTTTTGTATTGTAAGTTTTTCCATTGAAATCAACTGCGAAGTCTTGTTCGATAATGGCAGCACCATTTGCAGGGTCTTTTAAACAGAACTTTAGGTCGTAGTGTGCCGTATCTTTTAGTTCAAAGATACCTTCTTCTTTATTCTGCTTTGTACGTGTAAGATCAGCACTGATGATCTCATCAACGATAAATGTGATCTCTTCACTAGATTCACTGTTCTCACTAGAGCAAGATAGTAAAAGTGATAGAGTCATAAAAGCAATAGATAGCCTCTTGATCACGTAATTCCCCCTTGGGGCTATATTAAGCAATCGATAGGCCAATTAGAGCCCTGGCTTTTCAGCTAGTTAGTGGTGTATTGTCTAAAACTTTGTTAGATTTGTGTTCGAACTGTTTAAACTTTTTACAGGTAAATGTTGATGCCTAAACCTATATGATTGAGATTACTCTTGTAATCATATCCTTGTTCACCGGGGAAATCTTCATCAAACTCCTTGCTCTTTGTCCAATAAGCAATTGTTTTTACGATAAAGAAATAGGGTTTAAGGTTTGGTGAATAGTTATAGAGATAGCCAATATATAATGAGTTCTTGTAGATATCTTTGTCACCAAAGTTAAGAGGGATATAAGATCTAAGCTTAAAGTAGAGTGCATAATCAAAGTTCCCATTATTAATGGAAAAATAAGTCAGCTTTGCTTCCGGGCTTATTGTTAAAAGTTCTTCCGTCCAATTATTACTTCCATAACCAGTAAGTTCTAGAAGATACTTTGTTGTAGTTGGGTTTCCTAGAGGAATTCGAAGAGTCGTAAAGACTGTACTCGAGAATTCGATATCATTCTTATCAAGCCAGATCCATTGCTCATTTACATCGCGCCAATCATTATCATTTCTTTCATTTCTTGTAACATGGGCAGTAAAGCCGTAGTTTAGATTATTCTTTGCTTTTTTCTTATATTTTAAATTAAGACCAGAAACATCACGTCCCTTGTCGTAGCGATAGAAAATTTTACTAGAGTAGGTGTGTTGCTTGTGCTTTTTGATAAAATTAACTTCATGAGCTAGACCGCTTGAATCTTCGCCATTTCCTACGGCTCTTCCTTCAGTTACTGTATGATGATGAGCAAGTATATTACTCGTAATCAAAATTGAGAATATTATACTCGCCAGTAATTTTAACATTGTTGATTCCTTTGTCGCTTTCATTTAGATTCCAGTTAATACCTCTTGTCCAGGCAAGGGCCTCTGGTTTTGATATATTGTCTTCTACAGATACACCAAGGCCTTCATTGACGATGACTTTTTTATTACTTTTATTGTGGATAACCTCAATTGATCCTTCTTTAACACATGCCCATGATAAGTCACTATTCTTACTTTGATTAATATAAAATGTCGTCCCTCTTACACCCATGGAGGCTGTTCTTGTGTTGACCTTGAAAAAGATATCTTTTCTCTTTTTTACTTGAAAAATAGTTCCACCTCGATCGAGATTGAAATTAAATTCTCTGATATAATTTTTAACTGTTAGTTTTGACTTAGGATCAACTTTTATCTGCGTACCAGATGGAAATTTGATTAAGGCAAAAGATTTTTTAGAAGTTCGAATGATGTCATTTTCTAATATTTCTGAATTTTTTAAAACTTGAATCTGTACACCACTTCTTTCTACGGTAACTGTTCCTCTTACATATTTAAAGAGTGCGCTACTTGCCAATGTCGATTCACCAAGCAATATGCATAGTGAGATAAAGAATTTCATGTATAACTTCCTTGATAAATAAAATTATATGGGTGTCTATATTCTATGGCCAGATCTCTTTTATACTTTGGATGTAAAGCTGTTCAAGTTTTTGGAAGTAGCTAACCAGTCATATCTGAAATCATTCCAACGATAACTTATTCCGCCCTTGTATGATGCTCAATAATCATCAGTCCATGGAGTATATTTAAGCTTTTGATTTGTGATGCATTGATTGATAGTATTAACAGTATTGTGATGATAATTTTCATATTTTCTCCCTAAAGAAAAATTATGAAATTTTGTGTTAAATGTTCATGATCGACATCAGTTTTCTAGTTGATAGTGTCGGTAATGAAAGTTTTCCCAATTACTTATATCTGATTGATAATTCTTTGAAAATCGACGATCACTAAGTCCCCCAGGTAGGTGCGCCTGGCATTCATTAGATTCAAGAGAAACCACAAACCTCCACGATGGACAGAAAGAAGTTGTCCTACCATGTGCTTTGTAAACGGCTCCTTGAGACACCGTGGCCCTATTGCCTGGT
Organism: uncultured Oligoflexia bacterium; assembly: GCA_963922285.1. GTDB lineage: Bacteria > Bdellovibrionota > Bacteriovoracia > Bacteriovoracales > Bacteriovoracaceae > Halobacteriovorax_A. Next base: position 2,643 of record CAWUIU010000256.1, read on the forward strand.
ATTTCAATATTGCTCCTATCAAAGCCAAAGAAACTTGGTAGTTTTCCATCAAAGAAAATATTATTCATATTAATTTTATTAATATCACCCCAACGAGTATCATTTTCATTTGTCGAATCGAGCGCTGCTTTTATGTAATCTTCTCGTGATTTATTGGCAAAGAAAATAGAATCTTTCTCTTTTAAAAATAATGAATCAAAGAAATCATAGAAGTCCGCCATAAAGCTTGTTTGCTCTCTTAGGTCTTTTGCACTTTCTTTATCGATAAAATGATCTGATAAGAATTGATCGATAAGGTGAGCATAGAAAGTCTCAAATAATGGCGCAACTCTAGAATCTGTATCATAAGAACAGTTCCAATTTTCAAAGTATTTATGACTCTTTAAATGGTTGTACTTGTTTAGATAATGTTTTGCCTGTTCCGATATAAAGCCTTTCTGTATTTTTTTAAAATTATCGAGGGTATGCTCTTCCTGTAAAAGTTGATCTGCAATAAAATCTCGACGATAGGCTGACATGGGTGAGTTGATGGACTCAACTCCAGTTGTGTTCTCACCATATTCAATATCATGATTAGCTGTGACTAAAAACTTCGATTCAGGATTATAGGTTGAGCGAAGTTGCTCATTGCCGATGAAGCCCTGCCATTGATTATCTGTTTTCCAGCCAAGCCCTGGTGTTAAACCGTGCTGAGTTCTCTTTGGTAATAAGCCTGATTGTTGATAAGCAATGTCACCATTGATGTCACCAATAAGCCAGTTACAGCTGATGCAAACATTTCTTAATACGTTCATGGCCTCTTTTGTTGTTTTCGAATGTAATATATTTTTTAGGGCATCAAGGGTGTTGAGACAGCCATCTTTTTGTACACTCCATGCAGTTGATAGGTAAAAACCATCTTCAATTAGTTTTTCTTTACTATCACTTTCCAGTACACCATTATTGGTTTCTTTTATGAAGATATCATAATCTAAATGTTTCTTTCGTTTAATCGCTTCTTTTCTAACATTTAACTTAGAAAACTGGCTATCCTCACGAACTTTATTATCTCGAATTTCCTCGATAAAGTAGTCAATTTGATCCATGAAGCCATATGTAAACGAGTATGTCAGAAATGAAGTCTTTCCCATGATGAAGCCTGGGACTCCTGGCATGGTAATTCCAAAGAAACTTTTGTTATCAATCTTGGCACTCATTTCATACCAGATACATGGTAGACGGTTTACCTCAAGATGTGGGTCGCATGCCATGAGAACGTGTCCATTTTTATTTGAAATCCAATTATTCGATGCCTGAATCTTTGGGAGTAATTGTAAGAACTTTGTTTTCTTTGAAAAAGGACTATTCTTAATCCTTAACTGTTTGATCAATGACGACTTTGTCTCGTTAATGGCGTCTGTTGGAATATTAAAGTATGCTTTTACTTTTTCAAGATCACAGCCTCCATTGATAAGAGATAGGATGATCTTTTCTAAGTCTTGTTGCCCTTGCGCTAGTCCCATGTAAGACATAATCTTAATTGTTGCTATGATATCATGAGGCTTAAAATCTTCAATTTGGTGGGATACTAATTTAAATTCAAATGGTCGATGTTCTTTTATGGCCTTATTAACGCCTGAACAGTAATTTTCTAAAAATTGTTGCGTACTATTACTTGCTTTCTCTGCCTCTATTTTAGAATAATGATAAATACCAAGTTCACGCATGAACTTATCAATTTCTAAGGTCTCTTCGCTGTCTTGTAAACATTCACTTATTCGACCAGAAGAAATTATACGCAGTAGTTCCATTTGCATACCACGATCAATAAAGTGATAATAGCCTTGATGAAAAATAAAATCTTTAAGATTTTTACATTCTAAGTAGCGATTAACATTATCTTTTACTTCTGTTTTTATCATCTTTTTTACTCATGTCTTTTAATTCATTGCTAAAGAGTTCCTGGCAATGGTCTTTCAAAGTAAGAAGATCATCCATTGTCTGGTCTTTAGTTTCAATAGGAGGTAGAACTTTGATCTTCATTCTACCAGACTTCCATTTTCTTATATTAAAGTTTGATCGAATATCACTGACGACGACACATGTAACAGGGACCTGTGCTTTAAGCGCCACTACAAATGCTCCCTTCTTAAACGGCAGCAGTCCTCTATCTTTTGATCTCGTTCCCTCTGGCATTATCCATACACTAGTACCAGCAGCCACTTTTTTTGCTACTTTATCCATAACCGACCATGCTTTTGATTTCTTTGCTCTTTCAATAAAAAAGTTTCCAGTAAGCCAAAACATTTGACCGAAGAATGGAAAGTAAAGAATATCTTTTTTTCCAACACCAACACAGAGTTTCGGTATGACGTATCCAACATAAAAGATATCAAAGTTTGATTGATGGTTAGATATAATGACATGACCTCGAGTATTTTTTAGTTGGTCCCAGTTTTCAACTTCAAGCTCTATGTTAAGAATGATCTTACCTAGGATACCTATCGAGTTTGCTGCGTAGTGGGCCCATCTTGGATGAGCTGGTTGAATGAGACTTACAATCATCCAAAATGTTGAGACGATAAAGAGACCAATTCCGAGTAAAATATAGCGAATAAATTCTAAAATCATATGTTTCTTAAAGCTTTCTCGTAAATTCTACTAGTATAA
>CAWUIU010000257.1:0-5279 GCA_963922285.1 uncultured Oligoflexia bacterium
ATTTATTAAATATTGTGACATTCTATTTACATAAGTCTTTTGAAATATAAAAATAAACTTATGAAATTTCTTCTCGTTCTATCCATATTCACAATTCAACCTTGTTTCGCGGGCTTTCGCCATTTTCCACATGACAAAAGTCGTACGACAAAAGAGCCGATGATCTCAAAAACAAAGTTCAAAAGAATCATTAGAACAATGGAAAAAGAATTTCTCGACTTTCCCCAGTATATGTCTGAACAAATGACTATTTACGGAGACTGGAATGATCCTACAGCAGACATGGCACTAGCAAGAAGATGGGAAAATGCGCAGGTTCTCATCTTTCGAGGCATGGCGCATCGAAGAGAAATAGATCAAGATGCTCTTGCTCTCATCATTTGCCATGAAATAGGCCACTTATACGGTGGTCACCCTCTGAAGAATCAAAGAGACTATATAGCTGCAGAAGGCCAGGCCGATTACTTTGCTAGTAATATGTGTATTCGAAGAGCTTTAAGACTTTTTAGTCCAAATAATCTTGAACAAAGGGCTAAAAAGGCTATTTTAGCAGTTGGCCGCTTTCTCGCAAACAATTGGGGACACGAACATCCCAGTGAGGATACCCCTGATCAATCAATCATTGAGCAAACTAATCTAGAGCATCCAAGTCCACAATGTCGCTTCGATACCTATATGTCGGGTCTTAATAATCAAAATCGACCAAGATGCTGGTATTCTCATGCAACAGAAGAGTAGGCTATCTCACATATCATTATGGACAAAAAAAATATTTTTATTATCCATTCTTTGTCTAACAATTAGCGCCAAGGACATACACTTTAAGCGTATTAATATTATAGGTAATAACAAGACAAAGAACAGCGTCATTACATCACGCCTATTAATAAAACCAGAAAATACCTACACAAAGTATGACATAGATAAAGCCCAAGAACGAATTAAGGAATTGGGAATTTTTTCCTCAGTAAAATTAACTATTAAAAATGACGAACTACAAGTTCACGTTAGTGAGAAGTGGACAACAATTCCAATTCTAAAAGTTTCTTCAGGTGGTGGTGTTAGTCAAATTACAACAGGGGTCTTTGATCCAAATATACTTGGAAACTTTATTGAAGCTGGTGCTCAATACCAGCGTCTTGAAGATACAAATTCTGGGGTACTCTGGCTAAAGAATCCCTATCTGTACGACACAAGTTACGGATTCAATCTTCAAGCGTGGAAAATTAATCGACTTAGAACAAAGTATGATCAGTATTCTGAAAAAGCTAAGGTTCTCGATGGATTTCTTCATATCAGAGACAAGTTTTACCTAGGATTTACTAAAGAGTATTCGTTAAATTATCAATCAGAACTCTTCTACGAATATAACAATGATGAATTCTCAAATGATTTAGTCCCCGAAGAGGCCAAAGCCTTTGCAAACAAATCAGAGCTTCCACCATCAACCAAGTTTCACTTTATCGGTGCTTCCCTTGATGTTAGAGACTCAAAGCGTAACAACCTCTTTAATTTTTATGTTAAAAAAGGAATATCTAAAACAACAGGTATTAAAGACTTCTACAAGGCAGCTCTTGAGTATAAACACTATTCAAATTTTAAAAATTTCACCATTGCCAATCGATTTAAGCTTGGAGGTACGAATACAGACACTCTCCAGTATTGGACTTATTTAGGAGGTCTAGATAGCATTAGAGGATTTGCAGACAATCGCTTTGCAGGCCGTTACTTCTGGCTAAACAACTTTGAGATACGTCATACCTTAAAAGAGAGTCCAACATGGATCCTGCAATCCTCTTACTTTATAGATATCGCAACGAATGTTGAAGACATTAAAGCATTAGGTCAAATCCGTGGAGCAAGTGTTGGTGCTGGAGCCAGATTAATACTTCCTAAAGTATATCGTTTTATTTTGCGTCTTGATTACGCAAAACCCATCAAGAAAGAAGATGGCAATAGTGTTAGCCTAGGAGTTCAGCAATTTTTTTAGAATCTTATCCCTAATTTTATCATCTAACTTAGAATTTATAGCATGTTCTTTAAAAATCCCCTGAGGGCCAGGATCTTCTAGTGACTCATAATTTTCAAGCAAACGATAAAACTCTTCGTATTTCTGAAACCATTTCTCTTTTCCAAATATTTGGTGAATCATTCCATAAATTTGCTCTATACTTTGATGAGAAAGACCCATAGTGTCTTCACTAAGTCTTTCATAAAGATTCATCGTTAAAGATGCGCCCCATTTATTAATTGAGCGCTCTAAGAAATCTAGAGCATGGGAAGATGATCCTTCTAATAAATAATCAAAGAATGATATTTCTTTGATTACATTTTCTTCGATTGAACGTTTTTGAATACTAAGTCCATTTTCAAAATGATGCCATTGAGGTCGGTCGCTATCGTTTATCGTTCGAGCACAAAGCGTAACAGTAGGACTATCTAAATGAATCACTCTGTGAGAGAAGCGAAGTCCATTTTCTATTTCCTGTACACTCCCCTTTTTTAATAGCTCACAACTAACTAAGTTAAGTTCACTAAGAAATGCATCATCAGAAAATGACTCGATATTTTTAACTTCAAAAATCTCTTGTACAGAACGACCATGAACCACCTTAAATGCACCTGAAAAAGAGTGACTATGAAGGGACGTATCAACATGTCGCCAAAAGTATAAATCAACAACAAATTTTCCGTTATTAAAAATTGTTACTGGAGGTTGTCCAAAATCATTATAGACATAGAGCTGCTCTGGAAGGTTCTCACTAAGTAACAAACTCTGAACATATTCTTCAAGGTCCAGTAAAGAAAAGTCAACTTCAATCTTTTTCAATGCTTCAAGAGCAATCTTAGAAAACTTGCCTCGATCATTTGCACATTCTTCATACTTATTTTCTATTTCTAAAAAGAGATCTTTTAAAACTTTCATTACTTTACAAGCTCAATGCCGTCTTTGTTGATGATAATTTTCTTTTCACGATAAAGCATCCCAATGGCTGATTTAAAGGTTTTCTTACTCATGAAAAGATTATGTTTTATTTTTTCAGGAGGGCTCTTATCATGAAGATCGGATTTTCCATCATTATCATTTAGAAATTTTAAAACTTGTGCTTTTGCCTCGATTAAATTTGAAATACCTAGTTTTTGAAGACTGATATCAATAAGGCCATCTTCTCTAATTTTCTTTACGATACCTGAAGCCTTATCTCTAATTCTCATATGACTATAGATTTCATTGTGATAAATCATACCCAAGTATTTCTTATTTACGATAACTTTAAATCCAAGATCTGTTTTCCTTACTAATTCTAATGAAACTGTATCACCTTCAGAGATATCTTCTTTTGGTTGCTCAATATACTTACCTAATTTTGTCGTTCCATAAACACGATCTGTCCCCTCTTCAAGACAAACCCTAACAATATGATCTTCATACTGGCGAACTTTTATCTTCTGCTCATTTCCAGGAACGAGGAGATCTTTATCGATACCCCAATCAAAGAAAGCACCAAATTCTCTTGTTTCGATAACTTGCATGAGAGCATACTCACCTACCTGGGCAAGTGGCAGTTCGGATGTACAGATTCGATCTCCGTCTGTATTTAGATATACAAAGACATCTATTTCAGATCCAATTTCAGATCTTAGTGGCGCAAAAGAAAGGGGAAGAAAAACCTCATCTCCTTCTTCATCTGTTACAAAGAATCCCCTATTAGTTTTACGATCAATTCTTCCAACTGTTATCTTACCTATTTCAAACATAAATACTCCTAAGCAAGCTTTATATAATGCTCAACATAGATAAGGTAGAAATAATTTCGAATAGTTAAGTATTTACACGATATGAATCAATTTAATGGACTAGTTTTTAATCTGGCCAATCAAATAGTAGAGAATGGTAAAATTGTATCTGTTTGGCGAATCTATATCGATAAGGTGTTCTAATTCGTTGATGATTTTTCTAAATAAATAACGATCACCTTCAACGTTAAATAGTCTTGTCTCATATGAGATTTAGACAAGGGGCAATTAGTTGCTTAATAATGAATTAAGTCTGACTTAGAAGTTAGCACCTAGATATATGTGAAGAAGGTGAACTGACTCTTCTTTAAAAACAAAATAATCACGATCAGTATTGAGGCTACTTAATGCTACTAATTGCCTAGCATATCCAATCCATTCGACACCAAGAGAGAAGTTTGACCATTGCCATTGATTTCCTATTGAAACAGAAAAACCAATATCTTCAATTTTCACTAAGTAATAGTCATATGTAAGATCAGATATATCAAACAAGTCACTTTGACTGTGCTTATGCTTTCTATAATAAACAGAAGGTTGTATGTAAAAACTATTGCTCGTAAAAAGCTTTGCTCCAATTTGAAGAGCATACGTTTCATCAATATATTCTTGGCCATTATAGTAAGTATAGTCATTGTCTGATGAGCCGAAATAACTAAGAGTTAAGACCCGTTTTTCATCAATTATATAATTTCCATTGATAGACGCTCCAAATTCAGAGAATTTTGCACCAGTACCGATATCAAATCCATATTTAAGTTTCTTACGGTTCGCACGACTTGAATCTTTATCTCTTACTAGAACTTCTTTATTTGCCTCGAGAGTTTTAATTCTCTTCTTTAGAGCCTCAATTTCTTCTTGATTAGCATGTGTCGAAAAACCAGCAATTAGCGCAAATAATACAGTAACAAACTTCATATTGTCTCCTTTAAGATAGATTATCATTTAGTTGATGAAAAGTGCTGATAACTTACCGATTTTCACAGAATGTACAAAAAATAAACGATTTATGAACTAGTCAACTTAGTGGATCAGTAGAAAACAAGTTAAATTGATGAAGAAGAATAATTTGAAGAAAAAATGATCTAATTGTGATTGTCCCTATAAATAAATCAAAAAACTGACAATGAGAAGCTGAAGTTCTACTTCTATGGCAAGAAAGAAATGCGATAATTTGCAGAATTTCCTAATATTAAATCGAAATAATGGAGTGCTGTTTTTATTGAAGAAAAGCAACTTGGTCTTAGTTTTGGTAGGATAAAGGGCTAACAGGTCGTCTGTCTGAAAATTTTATTCTTATTGATGATAAGTATGTTCAGAAGGTAAATATCAAAAATTCAAATCGACTTAAATCTTTATTATCTATCTTTGATGATATAGATCTCTAGTTTCAATATGCTGAAAAAATCCGTTACCGTGATAATGAGGAATTCAAGTAATTTAGTAATCACGGAAAGCTTTAATATATATCAAGTATTTTT
>CAWUIU010000258.1:0-5275 GCA_963922285.1 uncultured Oligoflexia bacterium
GATCAGTCCCAATCGAATCATTATGAGAAAAGAGAGAGCCAAGAATCTTAATATTATTTCCTACTTTATACTCTGCCTCTAATCCAGTTGTACGAATTTCTTCTCCCATCCAAGAGTTTATTGCTGAAGGCGTGATTGAATAACGAGTACTCCAAGCGACATCTGGATGTTCAAGAGAAACAGGTGGAATTAAAAAACCAACCTTATAATGAAATTTTTCTGAAACATCATCTCTAACATAGGCCTCAACGACTCCCATGCTGCCCCAAGCAGATGTATCATCCTTATGGTCGCTAATATTAAATTGTAAATGGGCACTGATTGTATCTGTTATATTGATTCCTGAAACCAAAGAAATTTGAGCTAAGTGAAACGAAAATCCATCACCACTTCCCCCCTGGCTCGAGCCATAGCGAGTAAGTCCTCTTCCGCCATATTCCCCCGATGAATCGGCCCAATTCTTTGCACTGCCTGTTATAGAAAAGCGAAAGTCCAAAAGACCAGACCACTCAACTGACAGCCCCTGAAAACTTTCAATTACTTCATCCTCTTCCAGAGATTCAAGAGAAAGTGAGTATGTAAAACTCTGAAATAGAAATATTAGAAATAATGATTTTCTCTTCATCGAACACCTTAAAAAATTGATAAAAATATGTTACTTCAACTTAACGTTAAATAAAATATTACTATCTATTATTAGTGAAATTAATCCTAATTTTGTGACAATGACCGAAATTAGTAGTCAACTATAAAGCAAGCTTATATAAGCTAAGCACCTAGAATGGAGATACCCGAGTCAACGTATAAGACTTGTCCCGTTACACCGTTAGCAAGAGAACTTGCTAAGAATGTTGCGACTCCTCCAACATCTTCTTGTGTAACATTTCTACGAAGTGGAGACTTCTCTTCTACATCTTTTAAGAAGCCTTTTAATCCTGGTACACCTGAAGCAGCAAGAGTTCTGATTGGACCTGCAGATATACAATTTACTCTAACTCCATCAGGACCTAAGTCATCTGCAAGATAGCGCATTGATGACTCAAGAGATGCCTTTGCAACACCCATCACATTATATCCCTTAAGAACCTTAACCGAACCGTGATAAGAGAGTGCCATAACAGAACAACTATCACTCATGACCGGCTTTAATGTCTGACAAACCGAAATAAGAGAAAAAGCCGAGATGTCATGTGCTAATTTAAAACCATCTCGACTTGTCTGAACAAAGCGATCTTTTAGATCTGTTTTATCTGCAAAAGCTAAACTATGAACGATCACATCTACTGTTCCCCATTTTTCTTTTACCGTTTCAAGCATTTGGTTCATATGAACTTTATTTGTTACATCAAGTTCAAATGTAAATTCTCCACCAATCTCTTCGCTTAGAGGTTCAACTCTTTTTTGAAGTGCTTCATTTAAAAATGAGAACGCTAAGCGAGCACCCTGCTCTTTCATCACTTTTGATATTCCCCAGGCAATAGACTTGTCATTTGCTAAGCCTAGTATGAGAACTTTCTTATCTTTTAAAATCATAATAATTCCTTATTTTTGAAAATTAAATTTATACCCTACACCTCTTACGTTTATAAATAACTTTGGTGATTTAGGATTCTGTTCAAAGTATTTTCGAAATCTAACGATGAAGTTGTCAAGGGTTCTTGACTCAGAACTTTCATTATAGCCAATTTCGGCCAATAACTCGGCTCTTTGAATGATTTTACCGCATCGTGACGTGAAATATTTTAATAATTTTAGCTCTTGTTCAGTTAAGTCAAACTCTCCATCAACGCCGAATCCTCGACGATTTGTAAAGTCGATCCAAAAGTCAGAAAATTCAAATCTCTTCTGATCTTCTTTATCTCTCTCAATCCAAGAACTTCGCTGTAGAAGTCTATCTACTCGAAGTAAAAACTCTTCAAGGTGAAAAGGCTTGGCAAGGTAATCATCTGTTCCAAGTCGAAAGAGCTTGATTTTTGACTTGGCTTCATCCTTGGCCGATAAAATCAATATCGGAAGTCGAGGATCACTTTCTCTGATTTTTTGAATTACTTCTTCTCCGGTCATCTCAGGTAACATAAGATCAAGAATCATGAGATCATAGTCATCTTTAAAGAAAGACTCATACCCTTCTTTGCCACTTATATAGTGACTCACACGATGACCTTGTAATTCAAGATTTAAAATAATTCCTTGTGCTATATGATTTTCATCTTCAATAAGAAGAATATTGGCCATGACTATCCTCTTTTAAATTGTAGACACATATGTGTACCATTATTATTTTCATCACTTTTCGCTGAAACCTTTCCTCGATGTAATTTCATTATCTGCGAAACCATATATAGTCCAATACCACTACCTTTTGCACTCTTTCCGACCTGATAGAATTTTTTAAAGATATCTTTTAAATATTCACTCTTTACTCCTATTCCATTGTCTTTGATAACAAGTAAATGTCCAGATCGTTCTTCCTCGAGAGTTATTGTAATAATTTTCTTATTACTTTCATTGTAGGAAACTCCGTTAACAATGATATTCATTAAAACGACATCAATTAATTCACTATCAGCTTCTATAAGAGAGTCATTATTTAAGCTAAGCTGGAAATCAACATCTGGAAAAAGATATGAATTCTTCTCCAGAAAGTTATTAATATAATCCCCTAGATTAATTTTTGAAAAGTTTGGTTTAAAACTTCGATCCTCAATTTTTGCCATATTAAGAATTTGCATTACATTACTCTGTAATCTTTCTGTATCACGCCCCATGAGATCGAGATAATCAAGCTGCTTTTCTCTAGTAAGCTCATGTTTTTTGAAAGTATCAATAAAAATCCTTAAACTAGCAATGGGTGTTTTTAACTCATGAGTGAAGCCATTAATAAAACTCTGTTGCATTCGATAAAGTTGGATGACTTTTTGGTAATAAGTAAAGATTACAACCATACCAATAATGATTAAAGAAACCAGAACAGAAAGAGTCAATATCATTATCCATGTCTCCGGAGACCTAAATTGCTCTTTAGGTAAGCCACTTTTTTGTATAAAGGTTTTAAGAGTCTCATTAACTCGTAAATAGGAATCAATATAGAGATAGAGAGAAACCCCAAGTGCGATAAGAGATGAAATAAATATTGTAACTGGGTGAAAAAAAACCGTTTTTCGCATGGACTGATACTATCAATTAAAGATATTCTTTGTGAAACAATAAAAAGAGTTAAATTATGCATCAATTCATTGACCACACCCTTCTAAAAGCAGACGCAACACTAGAGCAAATTGAAAATCTATGTAACGAAGCGAAAAAGTATCAATTTAAAAGTGTTTGTGTTCAGCCCTCATATGTTGCAGCCGCAAAGAAGTTTCTTGCAGGAAGCCAGGTTGAGGTCTGTACGGTTATCGGCTTTCCACTAGGTGCATCATCTAGTAGAACCAAGGCTTTTGAAACAGAGGATGCCGTAAAGAATGGTGCGACTGAAATAGATATGGTCATGAATATTTCAGCTTTAAAAAATAAAGACTATGAGCAACTACAAAATGATATCGAAGCAGTTGTTAAATCCGCAAAAGGAAAAGTTGTTAAGGTGATCCTAGAGACATGTCTCTTGAACGAAGAAGAGATAATAAAAGCAAGTAAAACAGCAATCATGGCAGGAGCCGACTTCATTAAAACATCGACAGGATTTTCTCATGGCGGCGCAACAATCGAAACAGTGAAAACCATGCTAAAAGTTGCTGATGATAAAGTTCTCGTCAAGGCCTCTGGTGGGGTACGCTCATACGAAGACGCAAAGAGTTACATCAATCTAGGAGTAAAAAGATTGGGAACTAGTTCTGGAGTGGCAATTATGGCGGGAAAAGTCAGCGAGGAAAGCTATTAATTCCAGTCCCTTAAAGCTAGGAATATTTGAGTGGCCCGATACAACGAGCGCCATTTTCATATCAGATCAATCTTGATTCTTCCTCAAAATGAATTGATAGCAGAGATATTATTTCTACCCATCTCTATTTCGGCGTCTGCCACTTCTTAGAAATATCTTGAGTATCTATTTTTATCGATGATTGTCTTTGCACTAGCTAAAGAAATCCCTCTCAAGAATTCCCTCTTCGACAAGTTGATTAAAATTTCCCGGGACAACACCAGTAAAGTTAAGTTCACTATCATAGTCAAGAATTGTTGTCGTCAAGATATTTCCAGCTTCCATATTTCCAACTTCTATTACCTTCTTTACACATCGACAGCCTTCTCTATCCTTACCTAACTGAATAATATAATCGACAGCTTGAGAAATATGTGAACGTACAACTGTTATTGGTACATCAAAGCCCCCCATTAAGTACAAGGTTTCAAGTCGAGTCAACGCCTCAACGGACGAATTAGCATGAATTGAAGTCATACTTCCCTCATGTCCAGTATTCATTGCCTGTAGGAGATCAAAGATCTCTGGCCCTCTAATCTCACCAATAATTATTCTTTCAGGTTTCATTCTTAGGGAATTCCTTACAAGATCAGAGGTTGTCAGCGTGACTTTTTTAGTACTGATCTTTGCCCCAGACTCTAAAGAGACATAATTTTTTCGATTAAAACTTAGCTCCAGAGTATCTTCAATGGTAATAATTCTTTCATCTGGAGAGATTTCATTCAACATCATATTGAGAAACGTTGTTTTTCCAATTCCAGTTCCACCAGAGACGATAATATTCGCTTTGGTTTTAACGATCGTACTAAAAAAAGGAATCCAACGAGGGTTAATGTTAAATAGTTCTGCTCCATTAATCAGCGACATACTCTTCGCTGCGTATTTACGAATTGTAATCGCAATATCTGACTTAACAAAGGGCTTACGAATAATGTTGATACGAGAACCATCAGGAAGAATACCATCAAAGATTGGGTTCTCCTCGTCACATACCTGCTTATTTTGTTTTGCAACTTCATCTGCAAATTCAAAAAGGTCTTTAAGAGGAAGTTTGACATTAAGACCTATGAATTCATCATCTCTTTCGACAAAAACACTATCTTCCCCGTTAATAGCTATTTCAGTGATACCTCTTTTATTTGAAAGATCAGTAATTAACTGCCAAACCTTATTCATCTTACATTCCCAACTTAAATTTTCATTGCTGTAAACAACTCTTTTTCTCCTACACTAGCTCCATAAGCTAACATATTTTCACACATCTCATTTATCTCAACATCATTTAACTTTAGATAATAAGACTCATACGAATATCCTTCATTTATATAGGCTTCTAACTCTTCATCTGAAAAATAA
>CAWUIU010000259.1:0-5268 GCA_963922285.1 uncultured Oligoflexia bacterium
CTATGCGGGTTATGGATAACGGTGAAGTAGTTAAACAAGCCACCAAAAACGACCCACGCGTTACTAAGTTCGGTGCATTTTTACGTAGAACCAGCCTGGACGAACTACCTCAGTTCTTTAACGTAATACAAGGCACTATGTCGGTAGTCGGGCCAAGGCCTCACGCTGTAAGCCACAACGAAGAGTACAGAAAGAAAGTGGCCTACTACATGTTACGCCACAAAATGAAACCTGGCATAACCGGCTGGGCACAGGTAAACGGTTGGCGCGGTGAAACCGATACCGTAGAAAAAATGGAAATGCGTATTAAGTACGATTTGGAATACATTCGAAACTGGAGCATTTGGATGGATTTTAAAATTGTAGTTTTTACGATATTTAAAGGTTTTAGTGGGAAGAATGTTTACTAATTTTGAGTGTCAGTATGAATATAAAAAAAAATTACATAAACATTTTTCTAATAATGATTTCTCTAGTGTTTTCTTTAAAATTTTTTCAATCTACACCAATTGAAAAAGAGTTTTTTAGAATTCATGCAATTTTTATAGTTTGGGCTGCATCTTTCTTATTTCTTTTCGTAGTTTCATATCTATATAGAAGTAAGAAATTAGATGGAATAATTATTTTTTATATTTTGATAATGATTTTACTTCCGGTGATTGCTGCTACCCGATCACTAGAAGTCTTTCATCAACCATTGTTATATGGAATCTTGTCAGAGCGCAACTGGTTTTCTATTGGTGCAGCAATTTGGTTTTATCATGTTTTAAGAAATGAAATCATATCCATCCGAGAATTTGAAACAACGTTTGTATTTTTGGCTTGGTTATCTCTTTTGGTTTTTACAACAATAGCAATGACCGTTGACGCATCTACTATAGATAGTCTTAATGCCGACAACTCCTTTGTTGTTGACACTGAAAATAGAGGAATAAGATTTAAATTTCAAATGTATTTCATCACTTTTGGAGCTATTTATTATTTCATAAAGTTCGACCAACAAAAGAGTTTGAAATACTTGTTTTATACATCTTTGTTTTTAGTCTATATCCTCATGATATTTCAGGGGAGAACGTACATTATTTACCTTGCTTTAACTTTCCTATTATATTATTTGTTTGTTTATTCTCTATTTAAACTGATGCCACGAATTGCTCTTGTGTCAATTTTCATATTTATAATAATAATTGCTTTAAATATGATTAATTCGAGCTTTATTGATAATTTTGTGGCGATGTTTGATCAGATGTTTAGTGTACTGCAGGGAGAAAAGTCCACAGATACGTCCGCAAACTCACGACTAATTCAAAGTGATATAATCATAAATTTCTTTAAATTTCATCCTGAGTCGATGTGGTTTGGTACCGGAGCTGTTAGTCATCAATGGAGAGACGGCTATGAAGGACTTTTCGGATATTTTCATCCGATTGATACTGGAATTCTTGGAGGGACATTTGTTTATGGAGTTCTAGGAATTGCTGTTACAACAATATATCCATTATCTCAAGCTTTAAAAGTCCTCAGTAACAAAAGTCAAACAAATGACACATTTTTGATTGCACTAAGGTTCCTTTTAATATTCTATGTTCTTGGTCTATTACAGGGAACATTTCAATTTAAATATACTGAGTTAACAATTCCGTTGTTTATACTTATTTCAATTTCAAGACTACAAAATCATGGAACAAAATACGTGGGAAATGGACTATGAAAAGGATTTTTCTAGTAGGACTTCCTAGATCTGGAACAACGTTACTACAAAGTATGCTTTTCGCCGGTGGTGAAATATACTCTATGCCGGAGACTCATCTTTTTCGACTAGGGCTAGGTAGAAAAAGATTAAAATCTCAATTAAGAGCTTTGTACTTTAGGTATAATTATTCTTCGAGCGTTTTAGGTGGGATCAAGCTCGCTTTGTCTAAAAAATCATACATAATTGAGGTTTTTAAAAGACTCGATGAAGATTGTAAGAATATAAATTTGGATTGTTGGTTAGAAAAAACCCCAGAGCATCTTTATTATGCTTCAAAAGTTAAAAGCCAATTTCCTTGTAGCAAATTTATATTCATAAGGCGTAATGCCGTCGACGTGGCCGCTTCCATAATAGATATGTGGTGCAAAGTGATCGATGGAAAGAATAAGTTCACACTATTCATTCATTATATATCAAACTTAAGATTTTTTATAAGATATGCACATCAACCACGGTTTTACAATCTTATAGTAAAAAGTCCTTGGATATTTAGAGCTGTTAGTGAAATAAAATCAGGTATTGAATATTTTAATAAGAATAGACCTCTTTTTTCAGTTGTTGATTATGAAGAACTCATAAAGCAACCCAAAGAAACGTTGCAGTGTTTATGTAATGAGTTGGATATTGCTTATAATGACTTGATGCTTAAATATGAAGAGGCGGCGAAAGCAGTTATAAACACTAATGAAGTTTGGAAGTCAAATAATTCTAAA
This sequence comes from uncultured Oligoflexia bacterium, assembly GCA_963922285.1. Classification (GTDB taxonomy): domain Bacteria; phylum Bdellovibrionota; class Bacteriovoracia; order Bacteriovoracales; family Bacteriovoracaceae; genus Halobacteriovorax_A. Next base: position 2,467 of record CAWUIU010000259.1, read on the forward strand.
AGCATTGACCATAAGAGGTCTAGTAAGATTTTGTCTTTGTCATCACAAGAGCGTGATTTTATTTATTACAGTTTAAAGGATGAACGAGTTGGATAATACTGATAAATTTATTTTTATAGTTGGTAATTCTCGTAGTGGTACAACTATGATGAGTCGAATAATGGGTGTAAATTCAGCTGTTCAAGCATTTCAAGAAATTCATTTTTTCGAATGGCTCGTAAACCCTAGTAGTATACATGACGAATTTTCTCAGGAAGAGGCTATAGCGCTTTTAAACAAGATGTTTGGGCAGCAATTACAAAACTTTTATCAACAAGAGAATTTAGAACAGTATGCTACGAAATCAATGGATGTTTTAAATCAGGTTACAGCGCCACTTACTCCTTTTAAGGTTTACGAAGCATTTTTATCTTATTACTCCGCGGAAAATAATAAGATGGTGCCTTGTGAGCAGACACCAAAGAACGTTTTTTATCTTGATAAAATATTCAATAGTGAGAAGAAATCATATGTAATAAATATGGTGCGGGATCCAAGAGCGGTTTTGCTTTCTCAGAAAAATAAGTGGAAAAGGAGATTTTATGGTGAGCAGGGTATTACTCTTGGTGAGACAATAAGGGCCTGGTCCTTGTATCATCCATTGGTAACCACCAGAATTTGGAAGAGCTCAATTGATAGCGCATTGAAGCATAAAGACAATGAAAATTTAATTACTGTAAAATATGAAGAGTTGTTAATGTTTCCAGAAAAAACGGTTAAGAAACTCTGCTATAAGATTGGTTTAGAGTACCAACCTGAAATGCTCCAAATTCCAAATATAGGCTCATCTATGGGGTTAGATAATGAAGGGAAAAAGGGAGTGGACCCTTCGAGAATAAATTCTTGGGATAATGGCGCTTTGTCCAATTCTGAAATTTACCTATGTGAAAAGCTGTTAACTAATGAAATGAAAATGTTTGGATACGATAAATCTAATCGCACCACATCTTTTCTTAGTCTGTTTTTTGAATATTTAATATTTTTCCCTAAGCTAACAATCGCATTTTTTTTAAATTTATCACGCATGAAAGGTATAGTATCTGTTCTAAAAGTTAGGTTAAAGGGAAGTTGATAATGATTAAGGTCGCGATTGTAGAACCTGTCGGTGGTCACGGCGGAATGAATTACTATGACATGAGCCTACTAAAAGGCGCACTTGACCATTGCGAAAGTATTTTTCTATATACAAGCGAAGAAACTGAGGTTGTAGAAAATTTACGCCCATATACTTTTGGGTATTTTAAAGGAGTTTGGGGTAAGGGAAATAAGTTAGTCAGAGCTTTTAATTTTGTTGTTTCAAATTTTAAAGTTTGTTTTCACGCCAAAGGAAAAAAGGTGAATGTATTTCATTTTCACTTTTTTCATTATTCAGTTTTAGAATTATTCTCTATTCTTTTAGCTAGGTTGTTTAAATTTAAAGTTGTTTTGACAGTACATGATGTTGAAAGTTTTTCAGAGAAATCTTTTTTTGATTTTTCTAGCTTTATATTTAAATTATCAAAACAGCTTATCGTACATAATAATGTAAGCAGGAAGTCTCTGCTTTGTTTAGATGATAGTTTAGAAAGTAAAATTAATGTGATACCTCATGGTCACTACTTGGATTACATTAGTAGTCGAACAGTAGGGGATGTTGAAGGTAAAGTATTTTCAGTAGATGATGAGATTACTATTTTATTTTTTGGTCAAATAAAAGAAGTAAAAGGTCTCGATATACTTATAGAATCATTGCCAGATGTAATTAAATTGTATCCTAAGTTAAAGCTTGTCATTGCTGGCAAAGTATGGAAGACCGACTTTTCTAGTTATCAAGAATTAATAGATAAACATAACCTAAATGATAATATAACTCTTATTATAAGATATATAGAGGACTCTGAGGTATCAGCGTTTTATGAGTCGGCGGATATCGTAATATTGCCTTACAAGAAAATATATCAGAGTGGTGTACTATTAATGGCTATGAGTTACCAAAAGCCGGTTATTGTTTCAAATTTAGAAGGTATGATTGAGATAGTTAAGAATGACTACAATGGTTTTGTTTTTCAATCAGAAAACTCAAAAGATCTTTCAGAAACTATAATTCGCGCTATTAATAGCGATTTAAGAAATGTAGCAATTAATGGATTAAAGACAGTAAAAGCTAAGCATGATTGGTCTTTGATTGGTAAGCAAACTGTAAACGTGTATCGGAAATCTAATGAAGAATAAAAAAATTGTCATTGCAGGTATACGTGGTATACCTGCTTCCCATGGAGGTTTTGAGACATTCGCAGAGTATCTAGCATTATATCTATCAAAGAACTCTTGGGACGTTACAGTTTATTGCCAAGGTGAGCCAGGAGAACAGTATTCTGAAAAAAACTGGAACGGGATAAAGTTAATTACGATTTCTGAAGAGAGTGAAGGGGCATTTGGGACCGTGAGATTTGATTATAAATCTGTTCTCCACTCTCTTTCACACGATTGTTTGGTTCTAACGCTTGGCTATAACACGGCCATTTTTAGTCTTTTTTATCGATTAAAAAATATCCCGAACGTGATCAATATGGACGGCATTGAGTGGAAGCGTGACAAGTGGGGAGCAGTAGCCAAGACTTGGTTTTGGTTAAATGAAAGGTTTGGGTGTTGGTTTGGAAATCATCTGGTCGCAGACCACCCATGCATTGCAGATCATCTCGCAACGCGGGTTAGTCGTAAAAAAATTGAAACTATTGCCTACGGTGGTTTGGAGGTTCTTTCCTCTGATGTTTCATTAATTGA
>CAWUIU010000260.1:0-5263 GCA_963922285.1 uncultured Oligoflexia bacterium
TTGAATAAACTTAACAGATTCTTTTCTTTGTGGCATAACTCCATCATCAGCTGCAACAATGAGGACAACGATATCAGTAATATCGGCACCTCTTTGTCTCATCGCTCCAAATGCCGCGTGACCAGGAGTATCTAAGAAAGTGAGTGTCGAATTCTTTACATTAACAGAATAAGCTCCGATGTGCTGAGTGATTCCACCAGCTTCACCATCTGCGACTTTTGCACTTCTTATATGATCGAGAAGAGTTGTTTTACCGTGATCAACGTGCCCCATAATTGTGATAATAGGGTTTCTTGATGGTAGCTTCTCTTTTTGTTCTTCATCTAAAGACTCTTTACCAATGACTGCGTCTTCATCAAATGAAACATCTTCAGCTCTATAGTCAAAAAGTGCTGCCATTTGTGTCGCAAGATTCATTCCGACATAATCACCATTTTTAATAAGTAGGTTAAGATCAAGAGACTTATCAATTAATTCTTTTAATTTAACCTTAAGTTTCTTAGCGATCTCTTCAACATATCCACCATCGTGAAGTTTAATAACTCTTTTAGAGTCTTTAACTTCCGTAATTTCAGTTCTCTTACTTGGACCTGTGTATGATCTCTTCTTTTTAACTTGAGTATACATTGGACGACCAGTACCACTAATCGATGCATAAGACTTAAGTTCACTATCTGCTCTTTGCTCATTAAGAGTTTGAGACTTAGATATTGAAGACTTTTTAGCAGAAATCATAGAAGCAAGACCACCAAGTCTCTTCTTATTTGGATCTCTCTTCTTATCTTCATCTGAAGGATCTGTATTAGCAGCTGGATTATCATTAACATTTGGCCTTTTCGCAGCTGCCGCCTTCTTCGCTTCTCTAGCTTCAACCTCTTTAGGATCAGCCTTTGCGACGACTCGAAGACCAAACTTTTTAGTACCTAAAATATCTTCAGGAGATCTCTCAGCTTTCTTCTCTTCCTCCGCCGTACTTTGATCAGTAACAACGACCTCTTCAACCTTTTCTTCAACTGGTGCTTCTGAAACAACCTGCAGACCTCGCGGTTGATCATCAACAGTTTGAGCTACAACTTCTTCAGACTTAGGAGTCGAATCGACAGCTTCAACACTAGCTGCTTCAACTTTAACTTCTTCTTTTTCATCAGAGGTCTTTCTTCTAACAACAGATTTACGTCGAGTTACGACTTTTTTCTTCGTCGTCAACGCTTCAGCAGCGTTTTCTTTTTCCTCTTCAGAAGCTTCACTAGCAGAGTCTACTTTTGCAACCTTCTTTGTAACTTTTTTCTTAGCTACTTTCTTTTTAGCAACCTTCTTTTTCTTTGTTACCTTTTTCTTAGCTGCAGGCTTCTCCTCTTCTTTCGGTTGCAAAAGACTCATTGCCTTTTCAACTTCATCATCAGCTAAAGAAGACATATGGTTTCTAACATTAAAACCATGTGACTTTAGTTCTTCAACTATATCTAGTGCACCTTTGCCAATTTCATTTGCGATTTCAAAAATCTTTTTAGGCATTTTCTCTCCGATCTAAGCTAATGCTTGTGTCCTATTTCATATACTTTTCAATTACTTAATTTTAAATGCAGCGAGTTCTTCTCTAAGTCTTTTTTCTGCATCACTAAACTTGCTATCGCCCTCACCATCTTCAGATGCACCACCTTTTTCGATAATACCTTTGTACTGAGGTACAGCAGATGCAGATACAAGCTCTTCTTCCCCTTCGGGCTGAAGCTCAAGCGTCCCATCTTCAATCTTCGCAGTTGCTTCTGCTTTTGCAACATCTACAGCTGCTTCATCATTTCCTAAAAGATCTGCTAATTCTGAAGAGTCAGTAGCAAGGAAATCACCAATTGCCATTACACCATTTTGAACAAGAACTTGTGCCATTGCATCTGTGACAGAAGGAATCTGAAGTAAATTCTCAACTGCCTTCTTAACTTTTTCTTGAAGTTTAACTTTCGAGATAATGTTAATTTTATATCCTGTTAACATTGCTGCCAACCTAACGTTTTGACCTCTTCTACCAATAGCTAAAGAAAGTTGATCATCTTCAACAACAACGTCCATCGAACGATCATCTGAGTCAATGGCAATATTCTCAATCTCTGAAGGTGCAAGAGCAGCTGTTGTAAAAGTTGTTAAATCATCATTCCATTTAACAATATCAATTTTTTCACCACGTAACTCGTTCACAACATTTTGAACACGTGATCCTTTCATACCAACACATGCACCAACCGGGTCAATGTCTTTATCAACAGATTGTACTGCAATTTTAGCTCTTTGACCTGGCTCTCTAGCAGCTGACTTAATATCAATTGTCCCATCTTGAATCTCAGGAACTTCTAATTCAAATAATTTTACTAGAAACATAGGAGACGTTCTTGAAAGTCTAATTTCAGGACCTCTGTTCGTCATAACAACTTCAGTTAAGAAAGCTTGAATTCTATCACCAGTATTGAATGACTCTCCTGGAATAATTTCTCTTCTTGAAAGAATAGCGTCAGCCTTTCCAAGATCAACAATGATATTTCCTCTTTCATATCTTCTAGCGATACCTGTAATTAAATCACCTTCTCTGTGCTTAAACTCAGAAAAAAGGATTTCTCTCTCTGCATCTCTAACTTTCTGCATTATAATCTGACGCACAGTCTGTATATCAACTCTTGTAAAGTTTGGATTTTCAATCTTAATACCTAATTGATCTCCAACTTCAACTTCTTCATCTAATTCCTTAGCATCAGTTAAATTAATTTCGACAATTCCATCTCTCACATCTTCTACAACATTTTTAAATTGGAAGATTTCAATATCATCATACTCTTCATTATATCTTGTTTCGTATTCTCCTTGGATTCCATATTTCTTTCTAGCAGTAACCAAGAAAGCTTGTTCTATAGCATGAGTAATGATTTTTTTATCAATACTCTTTTCTTTACTTAATACTTCAATAACTTTTCCTAACTCTGAAAAATTCATTCTTACCTTCCTTACCTAGATTTCAGGCTCAAGATTTACTTTTTTAATATCTTTGTAACTTATTTTTAATTCAAATTCATCATCAAGATCCAGAGTGACTGTCTCTTCATCGTATTCTTTTAATATGGCCAAAAGCTTTTTAGCTTTTACAGTTTTCTTATCAAGGTCTGCTTGCACTAATTCACCAAGTTCTTTTCTAAGAGTCAGAGCAACTCTTTCTCCAACACTTAGTGCCAAATGATCCATTGTTCTAACATTACGAAAGGCTCCTGGCGAAGAGACCTCAAGAACAATGTCATCAGGAATCCAATCCGCACTCTCATCTTCCATATAAGGAGTGAAGCCATGATCAACTTTCACACAATCTTCAATCACTGCAGATTTTGTGGCAGGGTCCATAATAAAAACTCTTAGAGTTTTACTTCCTGTTATATAGTCCATGTCATATAGAACATATCCACACTCTTCAACGACCTTAGTTGTAAGCTCATAAAGTCTTTTCTCAATGCCTGTTCTTTCTTTAGTAAGTTCCATAATAAAAAAAAGGGTAGATCAAAGATCTACCCGAAATATATTGTTATTAACAATTAAATCGAATTTAATAACCATTAAATAAAAATGTATAAAAATGATTATTATGTAATTATCTAATTTTTAATGGTTTTGTCAACTTTCTTCTCAATAACAATTAAAAATACCCTAAAGAACATGTTGCATTGAATATGCAGATTGACCATCTGAGTAAAACATTTTCTTCGTATGTATTACCTTGAAGCCAAAAGACTCATAGAGCTTTATTGCCGAGATATTATTCGTTGCAACATCTAACAAGTAGTTGTTTATTGGATAAGTCTTCAGTGCATTTAAAGAGTATTCGAGCAAATTCTTTCCATATCCTTGGCCTCTCACAGACAAATCAATACAGATTTTTAAAAGCTCGCCTTGTTCATCATGAAGATTTATTTGCCATAAACAAAATGCTTGTATGTCATCACCCTTAAACACTATGTATAATTCAAAAAGATAATCAGAGTTAAAGTAACTTTCCCAAGAATTTAAGGGCCATGGCCAAATGAAGTTAGAAGTTTCGAATTTATGTAGCTTTGAAATCAGATTATGTAAATTCATTATATCATCTGAAGAATATTTGATGATTCTATTCATGAAAAAATCTTCTTTCTTTAATGGCGTTTAGATCTTTAAAAAAGTTTCGCAGCGAATCTCCTTCTGATAAATTATTAGCTTTTCCGATCTTTTTCTGGTCACTGATATATTCATGAAGACCAATGATATAAGGAATATTAAACCTCATACCACTTACATAACCACAATTGAGGTCTCTCGTTACGTCACGACGGCTTTCTCTCTTTGATATTTTTATGGCCTTAACTAGTTTGATCGCTTCGAGAGCGCTCCTTATTTCTTGATAATTAAAAGTTTCGATTTTAAATCCATCACTACTTTGCGACAACTTCGGACTCTTTATAAAACTTAGAAATTCATCATTAAAAATTAGTTTTAAATTATCTAATGGTAACTTCTTACATTTTAAATATTCGTAAGTGGCGATAATAGAATTGATTTCATTCGTAAAATAAGTTTTATTATCAATACTAAAAAGAGCCCGATCACCACGGGCCCAAGTTATATTTAAAAATGTTGTATATAAAAAATTAAACTGGAGAGCTAATATCAACGTTTGCAACAGGCTTACCTGCGGAAAGTTTTGTCTCCATCTGGAAACGAACTTTAACATCTGGGTTAAAAGTGTAACCGTCTTTACCACGTATAATATATTTTCTTTTCGTTTCACCGGTATCCTTTGGCTCTATTAACTTTCTTAGCCTTGAGATACTTGTATAGATTAGCTTATCGTGAATAAGTGGATTATACTCATCCTTCCAAATCTGTTTAGCTAACTTATCTTTATCAAAGTACTCACCTCTATTATTTGCGAGTAAGAATAAAATTTCAAGTAATACAAATCGGTGCTTAAAATCAATGATTCCAACAGTCTTTTCTTTAATCTTACGATTCACACGATCAAGATAAATGTCAACACTTGAGTCATTTACTTCGTGAATCTCAGCTTTTACAAGATTAGACAATCTTTTAAACTTTGCTTGATCAATTGCTTGCTCGGCAAGGTTAAAATAGATAAGACTTTTTTCGAAATCACCAGAAATTTTATAAACTTGCCCCTTACCTAATAAAATGTATCCATAAAGGTTCCAGCACTTTTTCTTATGCAGTGTTTCATTTGCTAGCGCAAAGTGCTTAAGAG
>CAWUIU010000261.1:0-5251 GCA_963922285.1 uncultured Oligoflexia bacterium
TGCTGTAACAATAAAAGGCCGAAAGGGTGATACTGTCATCGAAGAAGATGAGAGTCCATTTAAGGCTAAGTTTGATAAGATACCAGCACTAAGACCAGCTTTTGAAAAGGATGGAACGATTACGGCGGCAAATGCGTCGACGATTAATGATGGTGCAGCGGCAGTTGTTCTTGCTGGTGAAAAGTATAAGGATCAAGCAGACTTTAAAATAGTAGCCTATGCTAGTCATGCACAGAACCCAACTTGGTTTACGACTGCTCCAGTTGAAGCTATGAAGAAGAACCTACAAAAAGCAAATATGACTCTTGATCAAATTGATGTCTTTGAAATTAATGAAGCATTTGCTGTTGTTCCAATGGCAGCAATGAAAGAATTAGGGATTCCACATGACAAAACTAATATCTATGGTAGTGGAGTTTCTCTTGGGCACCCGATAGGATGTTCGGGAACAAGAATTCTCGTTACACTTATGACAGCAATGAAGAACAAAGAATCAAAGTTTGGAATGGCTTCAATTTGTATTGGTGGCGGTGAAGCCCTATCAATTATTTTAGAAAGATTATAATAGAAACTAGCGGAGTATAGTTTTATCTATACTCCGTTTTGTTTTCATTTAATTGATTATAATTGTAATAACTCGTATCTGTAATTTCATTGATGAACTGCTTCCATCTTCTCTTGTTTTCAAGCTTTTCAAAATTAATGGCAAGACCATAACGAACACCACGTTTCCAGCAGATATTTGCCCTAAAAGTATAGTGGTTCTTTGAGCAAACACTTAACTTAATGCTTTCACCAATCTGATATTCTTTATAGAGAATCGCAGATAGACCTCTTCTAGATACATTAACAGTTTTACCCGCACTTATAATTTTATTGTCATCAGAATATATTTTAAAATTAACATAGTATCTTTGGCTTAATCTTTCTGTTCCAATATCTCTGAGGTGGAGTTCATCTAAAAAGTTAAGTTGATTACTAAGTCCCTTGTAGTAGTTTTTAAGAGCCAACTTTTCTTTATCTGTCAGATTTCCCAAAATATTATTCTTGTTCTTAAAGAAGTCTAAAAATATTTCTTGTGTAAACAAGTACTTTGAAACGATCTTTCCTTTATTTTCATTGAACTGACAAATGTGCTTGAAAGGAATTTCTCTCCAGACATGATAGAGGTTATTGTCACCAGATCTATTTTGATAACTTAATTTTAGTTTTCTTTCTACAGCACATAAGTTCAATACCTGAGAGAAAGAAGGCTTATTATTAACATAAGTAGCATTTCGAATTTTTTCTTCGAGTCCTTTGAAAAGGTAAAGGTCAGAGTAAAAGAAGCGAGCACTAGACTTTGTAACCATGACGACATCATCTATTCCAAAATTGAGTCGACAAAACTTAAGAACGTAAATAGAGAATGGGATAAATACTCCATTTCCTCGTTTCCTCCAGTCTTTGTGAACTGCAAGAGATGAAAACTCACAAATTCGGCGACCAGTTTTTCTTAAATAATCAACACTAGTAAATTGATCGATAGGTAGTTTAAAGCTTGAGTCTAAAATTACCGTAAGTGTGGCAATAATTTTCCGGTCATACTTTGCAACGAAAACTCTTGTTGTTGGTAGACAGTGAAACTTTGTAATTCGATAGATGTCATCGATATTATTAGTAATTTTCACCTGTTTGTATGAGTCTTGAACTAATTTAAAAGATTCTTCTAAGCTCTCCTTAGTAGTAGCAACTTCAAATGTTAATTTGTCAGAGTGCTCTTCTTTGATATTGAAGCTAACACGGCTTCTAAGAAGCTCACGCCTTAGATGAGTTGGCATTTTGTGGACAACTTTCCAGACAAGTTTATTAAATGTCTTAAGTAATAACGAAGCTTTCATATAGACCTCTAGCACTTAGTATGACAAATTGAGAAATAAACTCTAGAAAAATGAGTGAAATGGAAAAGAGTACTTCTATCTGTTTGAAATTGTTATGGTTTATTGGTTGTGAAGTACTTTTATTCACTTTTTTAGGCTGCCTTTATTAACAGTCTAAGTTCATAAGTGACATAAAAAGTAGTCAATTTTCTGGTTTCTGTCTGGCTTTTACCCACTATCTTTTTACCGTCAAAACTTATTAAAATATTAATGAATATTTTGGAGAGAGTTAAATGGTAGGAGTTTCACCAAAAAGTACATCAACGCCTGCTGGCGGAAAATCAGGACTTATTAAGTTTAAGCCAGGAGAAGTTATCTTTAATCAGAATGATACTGCTGATTGCCTCTATATTATTCAAAAAGGCCAGATAAGACTATTTATTCCTAAGGGAAGAGGTTTTGTTGATTTAGCAATTCTAAGAACTGGTGAAGTTATTGGTGAGATGGCTTACTTTGATGAAAAAGCCTCGAGGCGAAGTTGTTCTGCTGCAGCTATTGTTAGTACTGAAGTCATTAAGATATCATTTACGGCATTTGATAAAACGATGCAGGGTTTAAATCCTTGGTTTAAAACAATTATTAATACTCTTGCTGACCGTCTAAGAAAAACAAATGATAAAGTACGAGAACTGGAGTCTAACTCCGTTGGGTATGCTGCAGCTGGAAAGGTTTCGAACTACAAGTTCTTTCATACGACAGATGTTTTAAAAGTTTTATCGACGATGTTTCTTGTAGCAAAATCACATGGTGAGCTTGTTGAAGGAAAAGTACAAATTCATCTTAATAAATTAAAGTACTACCTATACGATATATACAACGTTCAAGAAATTAAGTATGAAGAATTAATACATCTTATGACAAAAGAGCACTACGTTGAAATAGCAAATGATGACGACAATTTACCAAAAATTGTGCGTTTTCATGATGTTGATGGGATACGTTCAATTCTTGTTTTCTTAAACTCGGAAAGACTAAAAGATGATGATAAGAAAACCAGAGTTTCTCCTAAGTGTGAGCGCCTTTTGGGGAAAATGCTACAGCAAGCAAAGGTGAATGGCCTAAAAGGAGATCGTGTTGTTATCGACTTGAGCTTAATCTTAGAAGAGTTTAAAGAGAATAAAATTAATGTTAACGATCAGGATCTTTTTGACGCTGTAAATATTGGTCTTTGTGATGATATTGTTGTCGGAGACTATAATAAACTTTCATGTACAATGTATTATAAGAAAGTGATGAAAGTTTTTCCAGCTCTACGATTAAGTAATGCTATTGAAGCTGCTAATCAAGAAAAATCTGGTGAATTAAAGTATAGTTAATGAAACAAGTTGCTATTAATTTTCAAGAAATCGTCGAATCTTTTCCTAATGCAATCTTTCTTATCGATCAAGATTATAAGATTCATTATTGTAATGAAAAAGGAAAAATACTGTCGTTAAGTTCTGATTTTATAACATGTATAATTGAAGAAGATAATGTTAAAAAGCTTATAAGTCGAAAAACTAGCGCTCTCGATGTTACCTCACATGAAAATGGCAAGACATTTCATGTCGTCTCAAAAAAAATGGGTGAATTGTACTTATTCGAAGTCAAAGACATTTCACTTATTTCACAAATGGAAAAAAGTGTTGAGTCTCAACGTGCGTTGCAAAATAGATTAATGGTGAGCTCGGAAAGAGTTAAGATAATCAGTAGTATTGCACATGAAGTTAATAATCCTCTCATGATTATTAATGGTAATGTCGACATTATGAAAAATATCTTACAAAGTGGTTTTGACGCAGAGAAGGCGAATAATTTGTTAGCCTCTTCGAAAAGGGCTATAAATAGGATATTTCATGTTCTTAATGAAAAGTCGTCTTTAAACAAGTTAGAGTCCTTTGATGAGATAAAGAAAGTGAATCTCTATCAGTTTTGCAACGACTTGTTCGACTTTTTTTCTGACCAAATCCGTATTGATTGTATAGATGTCAAACTTGACATGTCATTAAATAAAGATGTGTTTATAAGAAGTAGTTTGCTAAAGTTTACCCTTGTTGAATTGATTGATAATGCTCTGTTCTTCATGCAAGAAGATGAAAGTGGAAATAGGTATATACGTGTCTCCTTGGATATGGATAAAGATAGTGCTTTTATATACTTTCATAACTCCGGTTCAGATATTGTTATTGATCACTATCATCAAATGTTTGAGCCTTTTTTTACTTCTAAAAAGTCTTCTGATGGAACTGGAGTAGGGCTTTACCATACAAAGCAGGCTCTCATAAAATATGGTTCTGATATATTTTATGATGATAGTCAAAAAGACGTTTGCTTTATAGTACAATTAAAAATTGAACATACTGAAGGCTAAGCTATGAATTTTGAAAAATTAAAAATTCTTATAATCGATGACTCTGAAGGAATGCTCGATCTTCTTGGTGAACTTCTTTATGAAATGGGGATAAGAGAAGTTGTAAAGTTTAATTCAGCAAAATTGGCTTTGATGTCTCTTTCTGAAGATGATTTTAAGACTATCGATCTCATCATTTGCGATCAGTATATGAAAGACTTAACAGGCATAGAGTTTTTAGCAGAAATTAGGGAAAGTTTCTGTAAAGAAGAGCTCCCTTTCGTTCTTCTAACTAGCTCTGGTACTAGGGATGTAATTGTTTCTCTCGTAAATAGTGATGGAAATGACTTTATTGTTAAGCCTCCAAGTATCGAAATATTAAAAGAGAAAATGACAAATATTCTTAGTTAGCCAATGGTTCAAATTTATATTGGATATATGTACTATTTGAATGTACTGCAGATCCGAATACTAGTAAGAAGTAACCATCCTAGTATTCTCCAGGCTTCTTTTCAGAACGATTTGTTGGTGATTCAATAAGTAGATTTTGATGACTTACATATTTAGGAGAGCCACCTTCTTTAACAAGTTGCCAGCCATTAGTTGAGCTTTCTGGGATTAAGTTTCCATTGATCCATAACTTAATTGTACTCTCAACTGGGCGACCATTGAGGTGGACATATCCATAGTATTTGCTAGGCTCTTTATAGTTAACTGTTACACAAGAAGGAAATGTAACCTTTCCTTCCCCAAATAATTCAATAACCTTACCAGTAAAACTTTCACCAGCTGTTGGCAAGAACCTACGATTATATGTTCCTGGGTTTTGGATAACTCGATATCCATTAACTTCGTTTCCATTGGAGTCTCTGTCATTGAAACCCGTTGTATCTCTAACAATTGATACAGTGTTTGGAATTTGCTCAAGAGTTTTTCCATTTGAAAGAGTGACTTCTATTGTTGATTCATCAACTTCATCATTTGTTTCAGCCAATCTCCAATA
>CAWUIU010000262.1:0-5246 GCA_963922285.1 uncultured Oligoflexia bacterium
AATTTCTGGATCATTTGCAAATGCTTCAGGTGGTGGTGAAGACATCGAAATCATTAAGTCATTTGGTCAGGATTTAATTTTAAATAATGAGAATTGTATTTTAAGTGATGATGGCCTCTTAAATGATTCCCAAAAAGCAAGACTTGTTGAATATGGATACGAATTTAAAGTTGAACCTTCAGGACTATACTTAAGTCTTAAATATGCTGGTGGACAATCGCGCTATCAAACAATAAACGGTAAGCAAACAGTAACTGAGCAACATACATATACACTTAATCAAAGTGTTGGTGTTGGAGGTCTCGGTGGAGTGCAAATTCCAATAGCTGATGGGATTGGAAGAATAACAAGTAAGAAGGATATTGAAGATGCAAAATCAAAAATATTTGATGTCTTAATTGATACTCTTCCTGAATGTGCAGTTGAATAATTATAGTTATTTATAGTAGTTAAAGGGCCCGTCTTGGGCCTTTTTTGTTTAGGTTTTAAACGCCCCCTGAATTAACTACTTCTTTAGCATATCTTACCTGAATAATCGTTATAATGAAGCGATTATGACCAAGACTATTATCTCTCTAATATTCTCTCTTCTTTGCTTAAGTATTCAAGCTAAGAGTGCTTACATTGTGTATCTTTCAGGAAAGGGGATAGGAGCATCATCATTTGGTCATACATATTTTGCAGTAGCTGATGATGATATTCACAGGGCAAAGATGTATGAATTTGTGGGAGAAACTGGGGAGCAAATCAATATATTAAGAGGAATTGGATTAGGAGAGTCTTATAATCTATTGTTGAATAAAGTACCTTTTAGAAAAGAGAGACGAGAACAACTATTAGGTGAAGATCGTGATATTTATTTTTACAAATTGGCACTTGAGGAAGAAACGATCTCAGAAATTGAAAATGAGTTGAATGATTTTAAAAATAGAGTTAGTGATCCAGATTATCGTTATAATTTTTTTAGTCGAAACTGTACTTCTGTATGGGCCGATATTTTTACGAAGTACTTTGGTACCAAAAATGGAGCACTTGATAATATTCCATATCTCTTTGTTCAAAGATTAAAAAATTATGGAATTATTACTGAAGAAATTAAAATTCATCGCTATTCTCATTATCGAAAAACTATCATTAAAAAACATTTCTTTGAGACAAGAGAAGTTACAAGTTCACATGTTTATGATTTAAGTCGTTCTATAATGCAAAATAAGCGTGAATTAGTTATGTTTTATCTTGCTGCGTATGAAGATGATACTGTCGCTAAAGAATATCGAAAATATGAATCTGCAAAGCTTGGTAACTATTATGCAAAGAATTTAAGATCTAATATTACTTTAAATTTAGTAAGTCTCGGTGAATTAAACTTTGATGCGAGTAGAATTACTTATCAAAGTAAAGGTGAAAAACAATTTAATATAATTATTTATGGTGAAAGATCCGCAGCTCCAAGATTAAGAATAAAAGATAGTTGTGAAGATTTGAAGTGTGATTACTTTATCTATGATAATCAACTCATTAAAGCTGAATTTCAAAGAAAGTAAAGGGCCCATAAAAGGACCCCGTTACTTTTTATTCAGACCAGGATTCTTCGATAAAAAGAAGCTCATTTGTCTGGGGGTTGTAAATTGCAATTCCAAATTCTGAAGCAAACGTATTTCCATGTCTTATCGTGAAAAACCTTAGCTTTTTACCACCTATAGAAATTTCATTTTTTAGTAGATTAAATGAAACTCTAGCTTTCTTCATTAAATTATTAGAAAATTCATCCTGGTATACTTCTACAAATGAGTTTTCGATAGCTTTAATTGTTTGAATAGCACCATCACGATTAACTTCCTCACAATCAACACCTTCAGGAGTACTCCATCCTGTATTTGTTGTGTAGATAATCTGCTTTATTGTGTTTTTAATTTTCTCGCTTGGTTTCCTTGAAACGATCTTGTATGAACTTGGATAAAAAGTTACGCTGTAATCTTGCATATTATAGAAACTTTCTACTTCTTCTGTTTTGGTGACAAGTTTTCTTAGTTTAGTACTTCTTAAACTATCAACTTCAGTGAACTTAGCAGCATATGTAATGCTAGAAAGTGTAAACAATAGAGCTAAAATTAATTTCATAAATCCCCCCAAGTAATTAATTGAATTCTATTTATTATTGACGAGTATGTTTTGCAATATTCTATTTCTTATTTATCATTGATAGTTTCTATATAATAATAAGATAGTTGATGATAAGTGTTGGTTTATTAATTTTATAGCAGTTGTGCCGAAAAGAAATCATGTATAGATTTCTTGTACTTATGCCATTTTTAATCACGTCCTGTACTTCTCTAATGAGTGTAAAAAACTTTCGTAATCCAGGCAGTACGATTGAGTTTAAATGTAGTGATATACCATCAGAATTCGATACTGTGTCTTTACCTAAAAATATAAATGAAGATCCAATGATTCAGCTGAATCTCTGGGAACAATTATCAAATGTTTCTCGCTATCATAAAGATATTCAAGCGCAAGAGATAGATTGGGTAAATGTGGACCCTGATGATATCATTGTGCGTGATTTAGGTGCGTCTGATGATTTAAAAAAATTAATATACAATGAAGACGATTCTATCCGCTGGTATCATCACCCTTACAATAGTAGTACTAAAGTTCCTTATCTTAAGTCTCAAAGTGATGGTCATATTTTAGGAGATTTTTCTGCCTCACGCTCAATGTTTATTAATGCAAGTAATGAGCGCTATTCGATAAAAATGCCAACGAGTAATCCACATAAGAATATGCCTTCCTATGGAAAAGATAATTTAAAGAACGATTCAATATTGTCTATTCAACGTTCTCGGTTAGTAAGAGGAGTTGATAAGCTATTAGGTAAACATCCTAAATTTGATGTTTTAACTGAAGTGATATCAGTATTTAGTAAAAGTGGTGAAAATGCTTTTTCTATTAGAGATCTAAGACCTTTACAAAATGGACATTACTATATGCCAGCCTTCAGTATACCTTTTGCGGGAAGAGAAATAGCAAAACATTTAGGAGAAGAATTTGTAGAGATATTTAGAAAGAATTATGCATTCTCTTTGGGCCAAGCAAAGGCACTTCTTTTACTTCGATATGGTTTGCAAATGAAAACACCAAATCCACAGAATTTTCTAATCGAATTCGATGTAGAACTTCGACCTACAGGTAAGATTATTTTTCGAGATTTAGCAGATTCAAGTCATGTTGATTTTATTGCAAATAATATAGGCCTAGCTGATGAAGTCGCAAAAGATCGCGAACAAGGTTTTGGTGTTATAAGATATATTCATCCAAAATTTGATGTATCAGTAGGCCTCTTTGAAGAAGCTGGTATGTACCGTGAAGAACTTAAGCTGTGGGAAAGAGCACATGAAGAGGCTTATATTGAAACATTTCGAAGTGAGCTAGGTATCGAAGAGAGCTTCTTTGATTTTAGCGAATTACAAACATTTCTTAAGAGTGAGAATGGTCAGAAGTTGTTGAAATCATATGGCCTTATTCGCTAATTTATTATCAGAGTCGTTTATTTATTGACCATCATTAGAAAATTTTCTAATGATGATATATGGAAATGAAACAACTTAAAATTATTAGTTCTGAAAAAGAGAAGAAGGCATTTTTACACCCTCTAAGAAGTGAAATATTGCAGATTCTCTCTCAAGAACAAATGACAATTTCTCAAATTGCTAAACTTAGAAATGTTCATCCAGCCAATTTAACTCATCACTTTAAAAAATTAGAGTCAGCAGGATTGATTTTTCTTGCGGAAGAAAGAGATATTGGTCGTGTCGTTGAGAAATACTATCTTGCAACAGCAAAGAGTTTTTCTATTGAGCAAGAAGTCGACGGGGCCGGTGCAAAAGTTTTAGACTTTTTAAGAAATGATTTAGAACAGAATATGAAAAGACTAAAACAGAATGATAGTGATAACTTAATTGGTCTTATAAAATTAAGTAGAATTAAAGACTCGGACTTTACAATCTTTAGTCAGAAATTAAATGATCTAATTGAAGAATTTAGCAGCGTAGATTGTGATGAGGGCGAAACATACGGATTAAATGTAAGTTTATATCCTCATCGATTTGATTATGGTCTCTTAAAATCAATAAATATAAAAAAGAAGGGAAAGTAGTATGAGGTTAATTGTTATTTTGTTTGTAGGGGTCGTTATGAGTTGTTCAAGCATTGCACACAGAAGCCAGGTTTCTAAAAGTATCGAAAATTTACGAGAAGAAAAAGGTATTGTTAGTTTTTCTTATGTCGTAATCAAAGATAATGAAGTTGTCGATATCTCAAGCTCTGGACTCAGGGCAATTGATAAAGATATCCAAGTAACAACTCATGATAAATACCATTTAGGATCTGTAACAAAGTCGATGACTGCACTTTTAACTGCAAAACTTGTGGACAAAGGAGTGATAAAGTTTTCAACGACACTAGATGAGATCTTTAAAGATCTAAAGATTCATGAACAGTTTAAAAAGGTAACGGTTGAGCAGCTTTTAAGGTACGAAGGAGGTCTAACTGGCGCCCTGCTTGTTAGCCATAAAGATCTATTTACGAAGTTTATCGATATGCAAAAAGAGGGACTCTACAAAGAGCAGAGGTCATTACTTTCAAAAATCCTGTTAGAAGCAAAGCCTTCGGGCGAAATTGGTGGTAAGCAAGTATATTCAAATGCGGGAATATCAATAGTCGGTCATGCTCTTGAGACAATTGCTAATAAGTCTTATGAAGAACTCTTAACAGAAGAAATCTTTATACCACTTGACATGAACTCCTGTGGATTTGGCCCAGCAGGAATTGGTGAAGGCTACTCTCAACCTTGGCAGCATACGCTAGTCGATGGAAAGCTTGTTAGTTATGAGCCAACTGTGATGGCTGATAATCCAGACGCTTTAACTCCTGCTGGAAAGGCACACTGTTCGGTAATTGATCTTGGAAAGTACTTGAAAGAATATCTATCTGGACTGAATGGAAAGTCTACATTTATCAGTAAAACTAGTTATCAAACAGTATTTAATTTGGTTGATGATAAAGTCTTGGCCCTTGGTTGGGTTAGAATGAAAGTAGATGAGGAAGGTAAGCCAATTGTCTTTTTTCATAACGGTTCTAATACTGCGAACTATGCTGAAGTATGGCTAGATAAGAAGAATAATATGGCAATAGGTATGGTTGCAAATGAAGCGAGAGTTGAAACTCAAAAGACTTTTGAAGAGTTT
>CAWUIU010000263.1:0-5235 GCA_963922285.1 uncultured Oligoflexia bacterium
TTTTTTCTGAATTAATAGAAAGAGAATGTATTATAAAGTTTTTATTAAAGAGAGTATTAAAGTGTGAACCATTGGCATCATCTGGTAAACACTTTAAAATATTATCTGCATCAGTTGTGGAAGAAAATCCATTTCTTGACTCATCAACATGTAATAAGCTTGGTGATGAACCAATCGGTGTTGGCGTTCCACTAATTGTCACTAATTCTTTAATAGTCGAATCCTGAACCTTTGCAAAAGAATAATAACAAGTTTCTCCTAAAGTATCGCAAGCTGTATTGCTGGCGGAAACTTCAAAAGTTGGGTCATCCTCTAAAAGAAGGCCACGACAATATAATCCTGGATCAGTTGGATCTTGTGTCGGATCTTGAGGAGTTACACTTGCCTCATCATAATCATTATAGTCATAAAGGTCATAAAGAAGCCTTAGATTTCTTAGAGGCTGTGAATCCATATCAAGAATCACAACATCAAGACTAGTCAGCGGTGCAATACCACCAGGTACTCGCCCCACAACAGCCGGAACAATAATTGAAGTTCTATCACGACCAAATTTAAAGCGAACTGAAATAACTCGACTCTTAAGTGCCGCAATATTTAATCCAGATAAATAAAGTGCACCTTGAAAATCTTTCGGTATAGATACTTTCTTTCTAAAAGTAGAAGTATTAGGATCGACAACTTGCGTAAGCTCAACAGTTCCAAGAGCTTCAATAAGACTATCGCCAACATTATTTGAATCATCTGGACCGGCGCCATTTCCATTTGCACTTCCCTCTCCAGTCGTTTCCGATGACTCAGAACCAGAACTAGAAAGAGTCTTCTTACCATTAGTAGGAGCAACACATGAAAGTGCGAAGAGAAATGTGAATGTTAAAATCAAAAGTTTTTTCATCATTAGCTAACTCTAAGTACTTATCGCCTTTATCGTTCTTTATATAAGTACTATTCTATTTTACTCTATTGTCGGCACAATATGCCTACCAAACTTTCTTAACCTCCTGTAATTACTGAATCTCAGATACAATTAGATTAATTTTATAAAAGTAAATTAGCCACGACTTTGTGGCATTTTTGTCTAAACTATTCTTAAGTCCCTATTTTATTTACCGGGACTATCCAATAAAGTATATTTTTAAGGTATAAGTAAATTATGAAATTTCATATTCGAATTATCATTTCTCTCGTCTTATCAATCTCAACATTGGCAGAAGGACTGACTAATAACTGCCTAAGTATTCACATTGATGATGCCATTGCGATGAATTCGAAAAGAAGAGAACTCTACTCGCAAATGACAAACGGCGAATCTGCATTCACTTCAAATTATCTTATTAATGCCGAGAGATTAGCCTACCCGGTCTCAAAGGCTTTTGACAAAAAAGCTAGAAAGTATCAGAATGCAGGAATTCCTCTTTTATGCCTTGATGCAATCGATATGAGTGAAACTCCAGCTTTTAGTTATCAAAGAGTTCAACCGAGAACCTCATATAAGGATGCCTACATTCCAAGTATTAGAAATTTAAACTCTCGTGTTAAAAATGCGATGATAAAAAATTACTTTTCAGCTATGAGAATTCTTGATGAAGAAGTTCATAAAATGGAAGAAGATATTCATTACAATTGTCTTACCAGACACTTTATTGAATCGATACGCAGGACTATGTTTCTAACTCCTTACTACATTATTTCGGCGAAAAAAAAAGGTCTTGAATCACCAAGAAAACTATTAGAATCATTTATTGAAACTCAACTACAAACTCTATACTTAACAAAGAGTATTGATAAATCTGCCGCAAATATTCAAGAAGCAGGAACACCAATTATTTGCCAAGACGTACCAGTGATTCCACTTCCGACTGATGAAGAGATT
Source organism: uncultured Oligoflexia bacterium (assembly GCA_963922285.1). Taxonomy (GTDB): domain Bacteria; phylum Bdellovibrionota; class Bacteriovoracia; order Bacteriovoracales; family Bacteriovoracaceae; genus Halobacteriovorax_A. The sequence goes on from CAWUIU010000263.1 coordinate 1,874, forward strand.
CGCTCTTTCTATCAAATTTAATTCTTACTTTGTCATGTAATAGCGAAGCGTATCGATGACTCGCTCCATTTGTTCAAACTCAATTTTTCTACCTTCGATACGGACGTCAAAGTTGCGATATTGAATTTCATTATTAATCGAAAGCATCGTTTCAAAAACCTCTATAGTACATCCGTCGTTCACACCAATTGTGTTTTCAATAACTCCACTAAAGTAGTTCCTCTCACCATAGTACCAAGTATTATCGTTTTCAAGCTCAGTTAATTTGGTGATAACCTTCGCGATATCACATACACCGCCAAGATTTAATTCTTGTAAATGTGTGCATGGATTATAAACTCCTTCCTTCTCTAGAAACTCTTCCCCTAACTCTCCCTCAAGAATCATAAGGTCAATCATTTCTCTTGCGGTAAGACCTGCTCCACAATCTTCATCAAGATTAAAGCCAAGCTCAACTAAAGTACTAACTCTATTTTTATTATATTCAATAACATCTCTATTCACTAAACTATCCCTTGAGTAGTTATCAGAGTGGTATTGTAAAATTGCACTATATTCTTTTTCAGTTAACAGGCCATTTTCATAACTTTCTTGATTCTTTCTAGTTCTTTGCCTCCGACTATAATCACTTGCAGTGAATATATTCTGGACCTGGCTACATGCAAATGAATGCTGAAAAACTTTAGCATTTTTAAACATTTTGAAGTGTTTTGAAATAAGTGACTTAAGTCGTGGGTCTAATCCAGATGGTGGATGATTTAAAAAGATAGGTGATAAAATTGATCCTAAGTCCACAGAGGTCAATTCCAGTTTTAAAAATTCATTTATAATAGAAATGTAATCATTGGTTCTATCACCATATGATAATTTTTGAAATGCCCTATATAATTTCTTTTTTAGAACTTCTCCACTATAATTCTCAGTTACAAATTCTAAGTATTCACTGGTATTATCGACTCCTAGATGCAGCTCAGTTTCTATAATAAAAAGATTTACGTCATCATCGAGGTATCCACTTTGCTGATAAGAGTTTTTTACTAGGGTAAAATTAGGATTAGTGAAGTGAGTCCCCGACTCCTCATCTATCACTGGGTAGACATATCCCTCCATGACATTCTGATAAACGTTTGCAATTTCCTTGTCGCTTAGACCAGATTCATTCACGAGTATTTGAATTTTTGTATTGATATCTGTCGGAGATATCTCATCATCACGAAAATTGATGACATCCCTTATCTCTTTGACAATTTGACCTACTCCTTTAGGAATAGAACTAGCATCTTTAAGATTAACTTGCGCTCTTGCTACTATTAAAAGTAGTAAGAAGAAATTTAATATAAGACTACACAGACGACTCATGTCCTACTAATCGGTCATTAATAAATTAAATAAAGAGAGCTAGTACTTCGCTCAACTAAAAATAAAAACAAGAGAATATTTAATCATTTGAAGATGTCTTAAACTTTGAAGTTTCAAAGAAGAAATTTATGACAAAAGAAGAGCAAATAATTGATAGTAATCCTTGAAAAACAATCACTATGATATTCACAATACTACCAAATCTCATACTTAATAAAATTTCGTCACTAATGAGTTCAAGACTCCCAAGTAGTAGAACAAAGAATAAACATAGTAAGTAAAACCCCGGTCTAATCTGAATCATCGATCTAATTTTTTGATAAGGGCTCAAGTTCATTTTATAATGATCAAATAGAATATCAATCATTGGCACGTAACAAAATATGGCAATGAATAAGACGAGATAAACAATAGCGAAAAAGAGAGACAATTCTTTACTGATTAGCGATCCCCCAAAGAAGAGGACAACGCAACCAAAAACGGCGATTAAAAATAATTGAAAACATGAAGATAAAAACTTCGGAAAGTCCCATAAAGATTTCCTAAAAGAAAACTCAACATTATTCAATTTACTAAAATAATAATTATAAAAGAAAACTTGAAAAACTAATGCTAGAACACCGTCCATTACTGCAAAGATGATTTTTCTTTCATCACTATAAGAGCCTGAAATAACCACCTGGGATATTGAAGCAAAAGTGTAAAGAAAGACAAAGAGCAATAATACTAAAAAGGACTTCTTAGAAGAAAAGAAGTTTGTAAAAAATCTCTTTATGTAGTTAATAGCACTAAATTCCATTAGCACTCTTCAAAAGTTCTAGCTATGGGATTTTTCCGAACACCGGGGACATTAAACACTTTTCCATGAAATGAAATATAAATTCCTGACTCAAGAACTTTGCTAGCAACAAGTGCCTCAGTCACATTTTGAGCTGCATCAGAATCCGTGATTTCCATCGGCTTCATCGCACCTGTAAAAACCACTGGTACACTAATATTTGCAATATTCTTCAAACAAAATTCTGCTGAGCGGGCCATGGTATCTGTTCCATGCAGAATAACAATTGGACAGCCTTTTTCCATTTGCAGTGAAATTGTCTTTGCTAATAAAGTACGATCGTAATCAGTAAAATTCAGTGAATCTTTATTGATTATATTAAATAGATGCACTTCAGTATAAGGCAGTCTCAATTTACTAAGAATATGCTTTTGAATGATTGATTCACGATTAGTAAGGGAGCCATTAGACTCATCATAAGTCTTTTCAATGGTTCCACCGGTTGTAATCAATATAATCTTTTGCTTTGTGTTATTTTCCATACGTCTTTTCGCTATATTAGCTTAATTTTTACATTTTTCATAGCATGATACCTTGACGAGCTCCCATTAGGCCCCATATTGTTTTTGTGATTAAATAATAAAGGAGTAAAAATGACAACGCGCACAGGAAATATCTCAGTTGATACAAAAGATATCTTTCCAATCATTAAGAAATGGCTCTACTCTGAGCATGATATTTTCTTAAGAGAGCTCATTGCCAATGCAAGTGATGCTATTACAAAGAGAGCAACACTATCAAGAACCACAGGCCAAGAAATTCCAACTGGTCGAATTGATGTAAAAGTAAATAAGGATACTAAGACTGTTCAGATCGTCGATAATGGAATTGGAATGACTGAGGAGGAAGTTGAAAAATATATAGCAACTCTAGCTTTTTCTGGCGCAGAAGAATTTGTAAAGAAAATGGAAGATGCTGGATCTTCTACTGATGCAGATATTATCGGAAAGTTCGGACTTGGATTCTACTCTGCCTTTATGGTTTCAGATAAAGTTGAAGTTGAATCACTTTCAATGACAGAGGGTTCAAAGCCGACCAAGTGGATCAGTGAAGGAGAAACGACATATACTTTCGAAGAGAGTTCAAAGTCTGACGTTGGAACAACAATCACTCTGCACATTAATGAAGAGTCTGCTGACTTTTTAAATAAGTGGAAGTTAAATGA
>CAWUIU010000264.1:0-5208 GCA_963922285.1 uncultured Oligoflexia bacterium
CAATTCTCCTTAAGATTTTTGAAAAATATAACACATTGCATCAAAATATCGCCAACAATAGCTTCCTTTTGTAATTACTACATATTAGGAGATTTTATTTATGCTCTACCTACAAGAAAATACATACCTGTTAAGAAGAAAATGAACGCAAGTGCAAGAAATCTCGTTGGTTTCTTACCTAAGAAGATTGTTTCAAAAACTGAGGAGAATAATGTTCCTGTGATATTAATCCCCGACATACTAGCGAGATGTGCTGTTTGTAGAGCCTTTAGATAAAAACCTAAAGAAATAAAAGTTCCAAGAAGGCTTCCACCAGTTACAAGAATTTTCTCTTTAGTCGTAAAAGACTTAAAAGTTGAGATAAAGTTAATTGGTCGAAAACGCGAAGCTATTATATAGACTGTAATTGCTCCCAGGCAGCGATAAAAGTTCCCCTGCATCGATGATAAACCAGGGTTTAAATCAAACGCCTCTCTGGTCATCAAAACACCTGTGGAATCGAGAAACATTCCTGTGAGAGCAAAGACCATCCCTTTAACTCCCCAAGACTTTTCTTTTTTAAAAGACTCAAATGATAATGTAACAAGGCAGCCAATAAAAAAGAGAATAGCAAAAAACTTAGAAAGTTCGACTTCTTGATCAAAGAAGATTTTCCCCATAATACCTAAGAATATAGGCTGAAAACCAAATAACATGAGCGTTCGCCCAGGTCCAAGAACTGAAAAAGAGCGAAGAAGAAAATAGTCACCAATACCTAGACCAATAAAACCAGATATAAAGAAGAGTCCATAAGACTTAGCGTTTAAGATCATCCATTCTTCAAAAATACTTGCTGCTAAGAAGAAGCATACACAAGCAACACTTGCTTTGAAGAGGTTCATCCAAGCGCTAGACGCTTTATTTGTAAAATGTGTGAATGCCATCGTTCCAAGAGCAAAACAAAAGTTCGCACTTATGGCATAGATATGAAAATCCTCTAAATGCATAGAGGCTTATTTAACAATTTTAAATAAGTCGTTCAAGCACCAACCTGGTCCAATGAGTAAGAATTGCACGTCTTCAAAGAAAGATGGCTTAACACCTTCAATTTTATGCCCGATAAATTGCCCTATCCAAGAAACAACAAAAACAATTATTGAGCCCCATAATAAGTTCATCCCAAGTTGAGCTCCATAGATTTCAAAAAGAACAATGATAGGTGCAACGAGAATTGTCATAGCTAAAATGAGTTTTGGGGACTTCAAAGAGAAATAGAATGCATAAGCAACAATCATAAAAACGTATGTAAAATTGAGATGCATAGACTTCATAACTTCAGGAACAGGAATCATCCACATCATTCCCAGTAGAGACCAAGTAATAAGAGGAACACATACTTTATGTATTTTTACATTCGTAGGATTCTTATGGGAAACACCATATTCATCAAACCATTGTTCAATTGTTCTCACTCACTTCTCCTTATTATGACTCTGTAATTATACATGGAAATATTGAATTATCAAAACCGTCGAACAATACAGTCAACCATTTCACATCTTGTATAAGTGAGAAAATATACTTTAAACTACTTAGATGAAATTATTCTTGATTATTTTTTTGCAAGTACTAATGAGTTGTAGTAGTTACCACTCTAAACTTTCTTTTACAGGCTCTTATGAAGACAATGTTGAAAAATTTGATGGTCAAATATTCGCATTCAGCTATAAGAATAATAAGTATTACTTTTCTAGTATTCAAATCAAAGAAAATAATTATCGATGTAATTTTTATGTTGGTTATAAAAATAATATGCAAAAATACTTTTTTTCAGAGGATAAGTTATACTTACTAGCTGAAATCTACAATTCAAGAAGTTCACCTAAATATAAAATACAAGAAGCCATTAAATTCATTAACAAATTAAAATTAGAAGACAAAGTTTGTACTAAGGCGAATAAGGTTCCTCATTCTCGTCAAGATGAAATAGCAACGATGGTATTGATCAGTCCATTTATTATATTTGCCCTACCTCTCGCCATTCCTCATGCTATAAACGACTTTCACGAAAGTAATGGTCGAGATTTAGTAAAAAAGCTTAGACTAGGTATGAAGCCTGAACAAATAAGACAAATCTTTAATGGTCAAGTATTTACAGAGAGACGAAAATATTATCATGACTATATTCTAGACTTTGGAGACTACAGACTCGTTCTCTATTTTAAAAATAATAAATTATCTGCTTTCATTTTTGGTTACCATGAAAAAAACACAAACAAATATAAAAAAGGCTCCCATAAGGGAGCCTCATTTTCTAAAGAATAGTAACTAATTAATTAAGCAGCTTCTTTTACGTCTTCTTCAACACCAGCTACTGGTACTTCAAGCTCCTCTCCTTCAACCTTAGCTTCTGGAGTATCAATTGAAACAACCTTAGGTGCATGACAAGTAACTACGTTAGTATCAATGTTACCAACCCACTCACATCCTGTTGGAGGAGTAAGATCAGCAAAAGTCCAGTGACCATTCATATCAAGTTCAGCTACATCAACTTCCCAAAACTCTGGAATATCTTTTGGAAGACCTTTGAATGTTACTTCATTGATTACTGGGTGAACAATTCCACCTTCTTTAGCACCAATAGCATCACCAACAAAATGAATTGGAATTGTAACCGTTGTTTTCTCGTTAGCTTTCACCTTATGGAATGAGAAGTGAACATAATCAGATCCAAGATGACCTTTTTGTACTTCATCAACAGCAACAAGGTGCTTACCGTGACCATCAACTTCTACTTCAAATACCTTTCCTGAGCTGTGAAAAAACTTCTTTAGCTCAATCTTTGGTACCATGATATTTAGTCCTGAGAAGTCTTTTCCAAATACAACTCCAGGAACCCAACCTTCAGTTCTCATAGTATGAGTTGAAGCTGTGATATCTCTATGCTTTGCTTTTAAAATTCCTGACACATTGTCCTCCTTAAATTTTCTGAGATCCATTCTCATCTATACATATCGACAAGACATTTTTGAAATTTAGAGTTTATTTACTGATAATTTAAAGAGGAGTTTTATTTATTACTGTACTGGAAAGCTAAGCCTTTTATAGCTTTTTTGATAACGTGAATGAAGGGCTTTCCAAATAGATACATCACTGCTATGAAAAGAGTTTTCATAATTAAACTTCTTGTTCATAGATTCTTGATAATCTTTATCGGTTAACAAGGTGTTTTCTGTGACGACAGAGACATGACCCTTACTACTCTTCTTTACTTCTTTAACATAGGCAGCGTCTTCAAGAATCTGGACAGACTTTTGTAACTCTTCAGCTTCGACCCTATCATTTTCACTCGCAAGAGGTCGCGCAGAATGAGAAACACTTGCCAGGCTTCTCGATGTAAGATTTAGGCCAGGAGGAAAGACCTCAAATGCCCAGGCCATATCTTTTTGAATTGAGTACTCAGCAAACTTAACAATTTTTTCAGTTTTTAGAATATTCCTCTTATCCAACTGATTGATTAAAAACATATACTCTTTTTCTAGTCTCTGTGTTTCAGCAGCGACCCTCTTTTGATCCATGGATTCAATCGACATTTTTCCATTAGCAACTTTCATAAACGAATTTATTGTATAGCTTTTTTTAATATGATCAATTTGCTTCTTTTGTACATCCTTAGGAAGCAAAACGAAAGAACGCTTTACATCCGGCGTGAAAAGATTAAATGCCTTATCACATTTTGGCGATTCTAAGCAGAATTTATAATTAGCTGTCGAAATTGTTCCCCTAGCATGAGCTTCATCGATGAGAAGATTAAATAGAGACTTTGTAAAATAATCAGCAAAACTAATTATTTCTTGATCATTTAAGACTTCATCAACAACTGTCAATTCATCCTTAAATTTCTTTTCTAACGCTTCTAATGTTTTAATTTTGTTCTTTGAGTACTTAATACTTTCTTCTCTACTCTTAATATCAAGACCGGCCATGATAATATTATAAGCATAGATCGAAGTTCTTCCAGCAGAACTTCTCATAAACTCATCAATTGCTTTTTCATTTCCTTTTACCGCAGTACGAACAGCGTAACGTGTCGCAACCCTGGTTCCTAGTTTCACACCGGCTTTAGCAATTCCACTCATATCCTTAGTCGCTTTAGCTCTCACTCTTTCAACAACTCCAACGATCATTTCTTCGACATAATTCATCGAGGCAGCCTTATCAAATCCCTGGGCAAAAGCTGATGCCTGTTGACCTTTTTCGTAAGTCACTGAACTTGATATTTCTGAGTTTTGTCGATTATTATCATTTTTAGTATAATCAGACGCTCTTTCATTTACTCTTTGTCTACTTTTATGATCTTTTACAAAACTATAGGCCGGTTCAGTCTTACTTTGCACCCAGTCCTTAGCGGACTCTAATTGCGTGCCAAACCACAAAAAAGGACGTATGTACCAAGGAGCACTAATCTTAGAAGCAACAAGCTCCTCTTTTGCAGCCTCCTCACTACTTAAAGCTTCCACGGGCTTTAGCTCATTTTTGCTCTTAGCATTCAGAACTTGTTGACTAGCTTTTTGATCAGTAACAACTTGTTCTCGAAGTTTTCTTAATCGGCATGCTTCAATTTCAGCGAAATAAGTCGCCGAAGCTCCTGCCTCCTTAAACATTTCATGTGCATTAATTATATTTGCAGATAAATGAAGCGCTCTAGCTGGGTGAGCAAACTTCTTAATAAATTGTTTATATTTTAAGTTTTCTTCCTCATGTCTTTTTAAATAGTTTAAACTAAGCAAATGCATATCAAGTTGATCTTTAGCTGATCCTTGTACATTTTCTTCGTTTAATTTATTCTTCTTTCCAACGAGGGAGTTCTCTTTCATATATTCTTCGATACGCTGCTTATCTTCCTTAAACTCTTTTTTAAGCTTCTTTTCACTTTTGTATTTAACGACATGTGCTGCAATATCTCCAACAGTTTGAAGCATACTTCCAGCAAAACTTAATTCCTGAGAAAGTGTACATCTTCTCTGATTAAGTAACTTTCTAATATTCATATATTTTGAAATCATAAAACCTGGTGTTCCAAGCCTTCTTAGAGCTAGTCTGGCAATTGGTTTAGAAAGTGTATCGTGAGCAGAGTTAATCCAACCGTCATCAAGTCCTGCTGCCGCCTTTCTTGTTTCATTCATTTCATTCTGCGCATTATCATAGTCTTCTAGTGTCATTTCATCT
>CAWUIU010000265.1:0-5206 GCA_963922285.1 uncultured Oligoflexia bacterium
TCAAAGACGTTCAAACCCAACTCAATATGGTTTTAATGTGGCTTGCTTAGAAGGAGTTAATCCTTTTGAGCTTGAGAATGTTCCGGTTAATGATGGTGTAAATCATCCGGCGGATAGGTAAGTATAAATGATCAAAAAAGATAAAGTTTTAGCTTATATTTATAGAGAGTATGAAGGTTCTCTTCAAGTTCTTGTGTTTGATCACCCTAATGTGCCTGAAGTTAATCCACAAGTTCCAGCAGGTACATTAAAAAATAATGAAAAACCCGAAGATGGTGTCCTAAGAGAAGTTTTAGAAGAGTCAGGGGTAAAGTTTAACAAGGCTGATAATTATTTAGGCCAATTTGAGCATATTGCAGATTATAAGAATGAAATACATAATAGGCATGTATATACAATTATGAGTTCAAATCTTCCCGACTCATGGTCTCACAATGTAAAGTCCCATGATGAGGATAATGGAGAAATATTTGATTATTATTGGTTACCTGTTGAAGTTGCCAAAGAAAGGCTCGTTGCTGACCTTGGAAAATATCTTCCCACTGTAAATGGTCATTTTGTGAATATAGTTGATATACATACGAAGTGGTTTAATGAAGAGTTAAAGATAGGTGGTCTTAATTCCAACATATCGAAGTATTTTGGATTAAAGAGAGTTGCTGCTCAATATTTTAAAATACCATCTGGATATAGAAGTTCAGAGCCTCATGCAGAAAGCCTTGAAGAAGAGTTTGTTTATGTCATTTCTGGGCAGATTGATCTTTGGTTAAACGGTAAAATCAAGAAAATGAGCAAGGGTGATTGTATTGGTTTTCCTGCTGGCACAGGAATTGGCCACTCTTTTATTAATAATTATGATGAACCTTGTGAAATTTTCGTTTCGGGAGATAGAACTAAAGGGACTAATCAATATCACTTTCACCTTGATCCAAATTTAGAAAGCGTATGTGGTGATAAATGGTGGAAAGATATGCCAGGGCAAGTACTTGGAGGTCATAATGGCCTTCCGGGAGAGTTTGAACCATCATTGATTGATAATAATATAAAAACTTTAAATGGCTATGATCATTTTACAGATGATACCTTTTCTTACCCAAATGATAATGAAGAATTTATTAATGCCGTTTATTTAAGCCGCCACTTTGGAATGAAAAACATTGCCATCAATCTAGTCAGGATACCTGTTGGAAGAAGAAGTTCATGGCCTCATGCTCATTCTATTGAAGAAGAGTTTGTTTTTATTTTAGATGGTAAACCGATAGTTAGCCTTGATGGAAAAGAGTATGAGGCTGAGCCATTCACAGCAATAGACTTCAGGGCAGGATCAGGTGTTGCTCATACGCTTATTAATAAGTCAGAAGATTTTGTTTATTATTTGTGTCTAGGAGAATGTGAACCAGAAGAAGATAAAATATATTATCCTAATCATCCAAACAGAAATGTTGAGGTTCGAGAAGAAGGATGGCTTTGGCAGGAGATGGTTAAGGATGATTAAGGGGATAATTAATAATCTCATGTTTGTGGAGAATATTAAAGAAAGTAGAAACTTTTATTGTCGGCTATTTGATGTTGGGCTATTTGAAGAAGATGAAATGTTTTGCTCTTTCAAGTTTGGAGATACATATTTCAATCTTCACCCTGCTGATGAAAATCCCCCAAGTCTAAAGGTGGAAGCGTGAGCTATCTAAATGTTGATGATTTTAAAATTTTTGTTGAGCGAGCAAAATCATTTGAAATGAAAATTTATAGAGGCCCACTTGAGGTAAAAGAGATTGGTAGAACTATATGCCAATTAGAAGACCCTTTTGGAAATGTTATTGGAGTTGAGGGTTAAAAATGATGAAAGATATTAGAAGTGGCGCATGTATGTGTGGGAAAATTAAGTTTGAGTATAAGGGTAGTCCTTTCAAATTTACTCATTGCCACTGCACTATGTGTCAAAAATTTAGTGGTAGTCCATTTGGTAGTTTTATAGGAATTAAAGCTGAAAACTTTCGTTTTACTGAAGGACAAGAGCTAGAAAAGGAATATGCTTCCAGTGAATGGGCCAGTAGGACTTTTTGTTCAAACTGTGGTTCATCTCTTATGTATGATTATAAAGAAACCCCTGATGTAATTTGTATTGCTGCTGGTTTGATTGATGGAGATGTAGGACTAGAAGCTGAAAAGCATATTTTTGTAAAGGATAAGTGTAGCTGGTATGAGATAACTGATGAATTACCGCAGATTGAAAGATACTGACCGATGAAATTTTACGAATACGAAACCTATATTACAAATCTTAAACCAGTTTATGAAGAATTGGAAAAAAGTATTGGAGACTTACTACCTCTAGCTAGAATTGAGCATGTTGGTGCTTCTTCAGTGGAAGGTTGTATTTCAAAAGGCGACTTAGATATCTTAGTAGCTGTGGATCAAAATCAGTTTGAAGTATCCATGGATCAAATTAAAACCCTTGGTTTCTATGAAAAGAAAGATACCTTGAGAACTAGTGAGTTATGTATGCTTGTTACTGATAAGTATGAGGGAGAAGATGTTGCAATTCAACTTATTGTTAATGGCTCAAATTTTGAAAACTTTCTTAGTTTCAGGGAAGTACTAAGATCAAATAAAGAGGCACTTTCTCAGTATAATGAATTAAAGAAATCATCTATAAGCTTAGATCATGAGGAATACCGAAATAGAAAAAATAAGTTCATATCTTCTATATTGGATCTGAAGGGATAAAGTTGGAAAAATATTTAGTAGAAGTTCATAATTCATTGATTAGAGAAAATAGTCTTAGAAAAGATGAGAATGATCTTTTGAGAGCTAACTTACGAGTTCCAGCAGTTAGAAAGCACTTAAAAAATACTCATTTTACTTTCTTAGAAGAGAGCAACCAAAAGATACTAAACTCTTGGGACTTTATATGGAAGAACAGCGAATGCTTTGAAGTAATGAGTTCAGCTCTTTATTTTTACCAAGGTAAAAGTTTATCTAAATCAGAATTTCAAAAACTGAAAACATGGGTAAATCGAATTAGCTGCTGGGAACACAGTGATGATTTATCAAAAATATATGCAACAGTCGTTGAAGATAATCCTGAATGGATTATTCCAAGCTTGAAGAATTGGAATAAATCTAAAAATTCATGGAAAAGAAGACAATCTGTAGTTTCATTAATTGAATATGCAAGAAAAAGAAAGCGAGTACTACCTTTTAATGATTTAATCTCTTTTGTCGAACCTTTGTTACAGGATAAAGAATACTACGTTCAAAAAGGATTAGGTTGGACTATTAGAGAAATTTATAATGTCTATCCGAAAGAGACACTAGGCTTTATTAAAAAGAATCTCCAAAAGATTAGTCCAATAGCTTACTCAGCAGCAATTGAAAAACTAGATATAAAACTGAAAAAAAATCTTAATGAAGAAAGAAAAGAGCTTAGGAAGAATAAATGTTGATTGAACAACTAAGATTTAGATTAGAAAGAAGTAATAACTTATATTGGGATTTTGTATCTAATTTTGACGAAAAATATCTTAAGCATGATTTATGTGGCTTACCCTCTAACACAATCGGCCAACAAATTTGGTGTGTTATAGGTGCTAGGAGTAGTTATATAAAAGCAGCTAAAGTAAGAAAATGGGACGGATTTGAATGCCATCTTGATTGGGATAAAACCAGTTCTAAGAAAGATGTCTTAGAAAAACTTGATAACACCTACAAAGAAATTGAAGCCTATTTCTCTTCATTAGAGGAATTATGCATTGAAGAGGCAAACTTTTTAGGTGATTTACTTGAGCATGAAATACAACATCATGGGCAATTAGTTAGATATATTTATGGAAATAAGATTGAGATGCTTCAGTCTTTGAAAGAAAGATATAATTTAAACTAGGGATTGAGTATGAAATATGATTCTATAATTTTTGATTTAGATGGAACTCTCTGGGATACATGTGAATCATGTGCTATTGCATGGAATAATGTTGTTAAAAGAAATAACATCAGTTTTCGTAGAATTGTTGCAGAAGATGTTAGGTCCGTCGCTGGCAGATCACACGAGCAATGTATTAGAGATACTTTTATCGGCATATCTGAATCAGAATTAAAAGTATTGATTTCTGAAACATCTGAAGAAGATAACGTAATGGTCGAAAAATTAGGCGGTCATCTTTATGATGGAGTTCTTGATGGATTATCAAGATTAAAGTTAGATTATCCATTATTCATAGTAAGCAACTGTCAAGATGGCTACATTGAAACGTTTTTAAGGTTTTCAAACACTAATGCTACATTTAATGACTTTGAAAGTTGGGGACGAAGTGGAAAACCAAAATTTCAGAATATTATTGATGTGATTGAAAGGAACAACTTAATCAATCCTGTATATATTGGCGATACAGATGGTGATAAGAAGGCAGCCATTCAAGCTGGTGTTGATTTTATTTATGTAGATTATGGGTATGGCAGGCTTAGTAATGAAGTAGAGTTTAGTGATTTTAGTTCACTTGTGAATTACTTTATTAATAGACAGCTCTCTAATGTAGCAGGTGTTTATGATTAAAGGCTTAAATCACATAACATTATCAGTTTCAAATCTCGATCAAAGTATTTCATTTTACTCACAAGCCTTAGGAATGAGGTTGAGGTTTAAATCATCGAAAACAATTTATCTTGAAGGTGGAAAACTTTGGTTAGCACTTTATCTTGATGAAAAAACAAGAGGAAAGCCCCTAGAAGAATATACTCATTTTGCGTTTGATGTCTCATCAGACTCATTTAAAATTTTGAAGTCTAAAGTAGTTGAACTTAATATGAAGTGCTATCAAGAAAATACATCACAGGGAGAATCACTATATTTACTTGACCCTGATGGACATAAGGTCGAAGTACATGTTGGCGGTATAGAAGAGAGAATTGCTTCATATAAAGCCAACCCAAAATCTGATTACGAGTTTTTTGATGATTTTGTTATTCGTAAAGCCAAAGCAGAAGAGGCTATTTTCTTGTCAAACTTGGCGCTTAGGTCAAAATCATACTGGGGATATTCAGAGGAATTTATTGAGGCTTGTAGGCCCCATATTTATGTTGATAAAGAATATATTGAAAAATGGCCAGTAGTAGTCGCAGAGTTAAATAATAATATAATTGGTTTCTTTTCTCTCAAACAAATAGATAGTGAAAATAGGCTAGATAATCTTTGGATAGAGCCAAAATT
>CAWUIU010000266.1:0-5189 GCA_963922285.1 uncultured Oligoflexia bacterium
AAATGTTACCAACTGGTGAGCTTAACCGATTCGTTTTTGATCTTATTGAACGACATCCGATTATTCTTAAAGGCTCTCGTGGTAGAAGGTTTAGAATTAAATATGCTTCACAGATCAAAACAGCTCCACCGACATTTCTATTTTTTACAAATAAGTCAAAAGGAGTGCCAGAGAACTATCGTCGTTATATCAAGAATGGTCTCAGAAAAGTATTTCCTCTCGATAACACTCCTGTTCACTTGATTTTTAGAACAGGTACTGATCTTCAAAATAGAATGAAAAAAATCCAAGTCAAAAACTAGATATTGACCACGTCAAAATGCTCTTGCATTTTGACGTGGGTGCTTAGTGATACACAACACCAGTCTTCGATCACATTCGTCTCGTCCAGCTCCTTTAGATTAAAATGCCTTCATATACTCCTTATCACGAGTTGTTGTTCACAGATTTTGTCTGAAATCTAAAGCTCTTAGTGTTTGACCATAGAACTTGCCACAATAAAGTGCTAGCAGAATGTGTTAATATTAAAATTTAGTTAATTGTAAGTGTCCGTTTTTACAAGTGTCAGAGCTTTAATATAAGGTTAAAATAGTGATGTCCGATAATGTTTTATAAATGTAAATTTAATCTAGAGTTGTGAATGATTATGGCAAATAAAACTTTCTTATCACTATTACTGTTGTTTTTTCTAATCTTGCTGTTCTTTTTTAATGGAAGTCGTTACATGCTTTTAGAAGATAGTGGGATTATCCTTAAATCATATCCACAAATTTGTCAGATCAAATCTGGTTCACAAACTTGTGAGTCTCAAATTTTATACGATACCACTGATTTAGAGCTTAACAATCCTGTTTGTTTATTTATTAATAATGATGCAACTAATGAAAAGAAATTGGTGGGTTGTGGTCGCAAGGCCATTAATAATATTTCTTGGATTAATAGAACAGGTTATACATTTTCTTTACGTCATGGGAGTACTGATTATCACAAATCTCATGAAATAGATTCTACTTTTGTTGTCGGTGTGTATGAAGATAAGAGTTTAGAATCAACACTTTATGAACCTGCTCAAATTAGGCGCAAGATCTCTACTGATCGTTCTTATTCAACATCTTCTTGGGATGGTCGATTGTTATTTGGAACATTTGGAATGGGACAAGTTGCAAATGGTGAGCAAGGAATAGGACTAACTGTAAGGTATATGCGTGCTAGTCGTCTTGAGGGTTTAAAGTCAAAAGATCTTGATCTAAGGGGAGATTCTTCTCTTTATTCAACGACCCATATAATCGACACTGACAAGATTGATAGTAGTGATGATATAGAATCTATTAAGAAGAAAAATTATATAAAGAATCTTTCTAACAAGGGGATTATTGGAAAGAATCACACTCATACAAAGCTTGGTTTTCATCTTGCTGTATATCCACATGGAAGTATTAAGGAAAATCCTTATCGCTCTAATGCAAATGGTGTTAAAAATTCCGATAGTGGTGAATATATGACTTATCGAATGTATGCGATCATTCCATCAAATGATGCAGATGGAGTAACATATATTTCACCTATTAATAAAAAGAAATTAACTTTTTTAACAAAAGTACAACTTCAAGTTGTGGTTAAAGACTTTGATAAAGACTCCGCTCAAATCCATTCAAGTAGGATTATAGGTAGGTCAGTACCTCTTAGAGATAAAAATAATAATTTAATTATTGGTTATGAACCATCTGCTACTTTGGATGGTAACCTAATTGTATACTCAGCTAATTTTGATAAGAGCATCAATACAGGCAATGGCTCCCTTGGATATATCTTTAATAATAATCATCATTACAATAATAATTGGAGTGTTCCTAACAATGTTGCAAGGATGTATTACATTCATGGTGCTGGCTCAAGTAATGAGCCCTATATAGGTGGCGTTAAGTTCTCTAAGCGCTACACTTTAGCGGCTCAACCTCTAAGAGACTTTGAAGGGCGTGATTTTCGAGAAATAGATATTCTACCAGGTGCATACCCATGGATAAGTTTTAAAGGCTCTGAAATTCTATTTAGTAACAAGGCTAATTTTACTGGTGCTGGAAGAAATGGGGTCATGATCGTTGGTGAAAGAACGAAGTGGATCACGAGAAGAGTTGATGGAACAATGGATCCGATTAGGGGAGATGTAACGGGACGATATGATAATTGGGGAGCTTGGAATAGAGGTATAACATTAAGAAGAGCCTATAATGATGTTGTTGATCCAAACACAGGCCAAGCCTTTGGCTCATCAGGCTCAGATGGTTGGTCTTCTGTTTTAAATACGCCACTAGGTCAGTTTCCATCTAGCTGGAGAGTTGATAATAATTTAGATAATTCACCATTTCCTTTAAATCCCTTCAAAGAGTCCTATGGGTTTATTATGGTTGGAAATCGATATGGGGAGATTCACTTTCCTAATTTACGGGAAGATCTAATCCTCTATTGGCCAATGAATGAGCCTATAAAATATGATCAGGCACTCATTAATAAACATGTTGGAACTGCGAATAAGATAAATAATGAAACTTATAGAGCTAGTGCAAAAAAATATGAGACAAAGAAGTTAGCAGATCTTTCAGGTTATTTCCATACCGGAACTATTGCAGAGAATGCTTATTATCCTTATGATTATCATGACGCTTCTTCGAAATTTTCTATGACTTGTAGTGATAATACTGCCAAGGCAACGTGCACAACATCAGGTACTATTTGGGATCGGCATGAGGGCTATCACGGGAACTCTCTTATTATTAACCGAGAAGGACAAGCACGTGTTAATTTGAAATCTGCTGCTATTAATAAGATTAAGGATTCTCAAGCGTTTACATTTTCATTCTGGTTTAAAAAGACAAGTAGCGAGCCCCAGCCAGTCATTCATATCTCAAATTTACTTGCCTTATGGGTGAATGGATCAAGTGTTGATCTTAAAACTTATTACTCAACAGGAAGTGGAAAGAGTGAAAGTAAGCGTCTAGCTAAAGCTGGAGTTATTGAGAATAATAAATGGCATCACATTTCTGTATCTGTAAAATCTGGAAGGATCAGTCTATTTGTTGATGGCGATTTTAAGGCAAGTACAAAATTTAAGGGAACTATTTATCGAGGATCAAGTGTCGCTAGCTCTTTAGCAATTGGACCTGGAAAGAGAGCTCAGCATAAAGGTAATAAGTTTTGGATAGATGAAGTATATTTTTATGATATTGCTCTTAATATTGATGAGGTTAAGACCTTGGCGTATCTCAAGAAAAAAAGAACTCTAGCGCCAACAAAGCACAAGTATGTTAGTCTCGGTCGTAAGCTTTTTAACTCTAGCGCTCTTTCATTTAAAAAAAATGTAAGCTGTAAAAGCTGCCATGACCCAAGCGTGGGCTTTGCTGATAAAAGAGGGATATCAAAAGGAGTGACAAGGGATGGAGATTTTGTAGTCCTTGATAGACAAAGTCCAATTTTAACAAATGTCTCTTATGCTAATGAATTCTTATGGGATGGAACGGCACCATCTTTAAAAACACAAGTTCTTCATCCTATATTTAATAAAAATGAGATGTCTCTAAAGACTCGCTCAGAGCTCATTTCTAGGGTTAAGTCTAGTTTTTCATCTGACTTTAAAAGTGTGTTTAATAGAGAGGTTACCTTAAATGACATTTCTACAGTCCTTGCTCACTATGTGAACTCTATTAAAACGACAGGGGTATCACCTTTGAAGCAGAGTCTTTCGGGGGCTGCTGAAAGAGGAAGACTACTTTTTCAAAGTAAAGCAAATTGTGTTGCTTGCCATAGCGGAGCCTTTTTAAGTGATGGGAATTTTCATGATTTAGGTTTAGCTGTTGATAGTGCTAAAGATTCAGGTAAGGGTAAGTTTAATAGCTCTTTAACCAATCGATTTTCAATGAAGACACCAAGTCTTTTAAATATTTCTAAGACAGCACCATACTTTCATGATGGCCGGTTTGATAGTCTCGATGAGGTTGTAGACTTTTATAATGAAGGCGGTGATGGAACGACAAGAACTTCAAAAAGTGCTATTTTAAAGCCGTTATATCTAAGAGATGATGAAAAAAGAGATCTTGTAGAGTATTTAAGGAGTTTAAATTATAATCATTCGAAATAAAATAAGTTATGTTTTTATATTAACCTTACTTATAGATATTATTTTTAGAGTTTTCATTAAATTTGATTTGTTGGACATTGATTATATTAATAATAGTGGAATAGCACTAAGTGTCTTATCTGGTTTTAAGGAAACTATAAAGCCAATAATTTATTTTTTTGGGGTTTACTTTAATTTTATAATTATGTTTATTATTAAGTATATTAGAAGTAGTCAGATTCAAAAGATTAAAAATTTAAATGATACTCTAGTTTTGCTTTTATGTGCTTTAAATGTGAATTTTATTGAAAAGATTCTTTTTTCTAGTGTAACAGATTATATACATTTAGAGTTTCTTAGGCTTTATATAAATATAAGTGATGTTATCTTAACATTTAGTGTATTTTATATGACTTATCTTAATTTAAGATTATTTATTATGAATAAAAATTATTATGATAAGAGATCTAGTCTAGGACTTTCAATACCTTTTCAAAGAAAACTTTGTCGGTATATATTTCTATGGAGTTTTTTTATACAAATTCCTTGGATTATTCTCATACATAATAATGTTGTGACAGTTGGAACTTTTGATAGAATTGCTTTTGATTTTCTTATCATTTTGTTGTTTAGCGCAGTTAATTCTCTATTCTTGGCAATATTAATACTTAATTTAAATCATCATTCTGTGGGGGTGCTCTATGCTATCAAAAGAAGTTTTTATGAGTCTTCTTCATTAGATAATATAAAGTTCAAAGTTCGACAAATTGATGAGCACCAAGATCTTGTAAATGATTTAAATTCTAAACTTGAAATATTAAGCCGTAAGTAGATCTCAACATTTTTAACTAAATAACACAATTTAGATTCACAACACTTGTCTAATAATAGTTTTAATGTGTTGATCCTCGGTCTTTTTACTAGCTGATTAACACTATCTCGATTGAATAGATTAGTAAGGGAGATATTTTCTTTCATAAGAATATAGACTTCTTTAAATTTGTAATAAATCTTTAAGACACTCGAAATCGGGTTCTTTCTCAGAAAAGGTTGTTGAGTAAAAAAGCAGACCTTTCTA
>CAWUIU010000267.1:0-5183 GCA_963922285.1 uncultured Oligoflexia bacterium
TGTTGCAAAGTCAAAACCAAAATGTATTGATTCAAAAGTTTGTTGCCGAAAGTAAAGGTAAAGACATTAGAGCAATTGTCGTTGGCGACCAAGTTGTTGCTGCGATGAGAAGAGTTGCTCAAGGTCAAGAGTTTAGAAGTAATGTTCATAGAGGTGGATTAACTGAGCCAGTTGAACTTGACGAAAGATATCGTCAAACAGCAATTAAAGCAGCAAAAATGATGGGCTTAGGAATTGCCGGTGTTGATATGCTTGAAGGAAAAGATGGCCCTCAAATAATGGAGATTAATTCATCTCCAGGCCTTGAAGGAATCGAGGGTTGTACAAAGCTTGATGTTGCTGGTGCCTTTATTGACTATATTGCTGCCAATGTTGATTACCCTGAGATTGATCTCAGGCAAAAGCTTAATGTTGATAGTGATTATGGAGTTGCAGAATTCTACATTCCAGAAGGCTCTAAGTATATTGGTAAATCTATCGTCGAAGCAGGATTTGATGAAAAAGAAATCAATGTTCTAACTCTACACAGAGAAGGTGAATTCATTCCAACCCCAAAGCATAAAATTTCTTTAGAAAAAAATGATAAACTTCTGTGTTTTGGTAATCTAGAAGAAATGAGAAAACTTATTCCTGTAAAAGTACAAAAAAGAAGAAAGCCCAAAGTAAGAAAGCTATCTTCACAAACAAACAACTCAAACAATAGTGAATCGATTAATGAGTACTAAATTAAAAAGAGAAAAATTAAAGATTGGTGGCCATACTATTGGTCCAGGAGAAAGGAAGAGAATAGACCTTGAGGTCGCATCCCTTTACGACTATACCAAAGTAAGTATTCCCATTGAAGTTATCAGAGGTAAAGAACATGGCCCAACACTCTTTATCAGTGCTGCAATTCACGGCGATGAGATAAATGGCGTTGAAATAATTAAAAGAATACTTAAGCTTAAATCTCTTAAAAAATTAAAAGGGACATTAATTCTGATTCCAATTGTAAATGTCTTTGGTTTTCATAATAAGTCGAGATATTTACCAGACAGAAGAGATCTCAATCGCTGCTTCCCTGGTAGCCAAAAGGGCTCATTAGGTTCACAAATAGCTCATACCTTCATGAAAGAAGTCGTTAGTAAATGTACGCACGGAATTGACCTTCACACTGGAGCAATTCATCGAACCAACGTACCTCAGATTAGAGCAAATATCGATAATGAAGATACCAAGAAGATTGCAACGAGCTTTGCTGCCCCGGTAATAATCAATTCAAAACTCAGAGATGGGTCACTGAGAGAGGCTGCAAGAAAGAAGAAAGTTAATCTATTACTTTTTGAAGGTGGAGAAGCTCTTAGATTTGAAGAAAACATTATCAAGCATGGATTTAATGGCTGTGTTAATGTGATGAAAGACATTGGTATGTTGCCAACAATTAAACCTATCAAAAGGAAAAAGTCCTATATTGCACAATCAAGTTCTTGGGTTCGTGCACCTCATAGTGGATCTTTTCATGTTCTCAAGCAACCTGGAGACTATGTAAAGAAAGATGAGTTATTGGCAATTATCTCTGATCCATTTGGTGAAAACCCTTATGAAGTTTTTTCTAAAGAGTCAGGTATTATCATTGGCATGAGTAAAATTCCTCTCGTTAACAAGGGCGATGCTATGATTCATATTGCGACAGTAGCAAATATTAAGAAGTCAAAACTTAGAGATGGTGAATTTGATCTTGATTACATTTAAATAGTAATGAATTTATCCACTTAATTGATGTTTAGTGGACTAGTTTTAAATTGTAATAATTAAGTATACTGTATAAAGCACATATGAAAGAAGGAAGAGACCACCTTCTAATCGATTAATTCGACCCTCAGAGTTTTTAAAACGATAACCGAAAACAAAGAGTAATACTGTAAGACAAGACATAACAAGAATATCTCGTGTAAGAATTTCTTTGGTTAAAGAAATTGGCTCGATAACTCCAGATAAACCGACAACAGTTAATGTATTAAATAAGTTTGAACCAATTACATTTCCAAGGGCTAGGTCGGACTCCCCCCTTTTCACGGCCACTATTGATGCTGCCAACTCAGGAAGAGATGTCCCAACTCCAACAATAGTTAAGCCAACAATGACTTCTGGAACTTTAAATATTGCTGATATACCTGTTGCTCCATATACTAACAAACGAGAGCTTAGAATAAGGAGAAACAAACCACCAACAAAGTATAGAATAGACATTTTTAAGCTTTGTTCGTGATAAGTAAGCTCATGACTCACATCAATCGCTAATTGATCCTTAGGATGCTTTACTTGTAATCTTATTGTCCACGCAACAAATGTGATAAAAATAAAAATTAAAAGAGATGCGTCAATACGTGAAATTGTGAGATCCATTGCTAAGACGATTGTGAGTATGGTAGCTCCTAATAGCACAGGAAATTCTATTTTCAGTATTTTTGATTGAACTGCAATAGGCTTTAACAACGCAGTTATCCCTAAGATCAAGCAATATTTGCGATATTTGATCCATAGGCATTACCAAGAGCAATCGTAGGAGTTCCTTCTAGAGCGGACATAATTGAGACGACGATCTCAGGAGTGGACGTCCCAAAACCTATAATGATCATTCCAATTAGCAATGGAGAAACATTATATCTCTTAGCGATATTTGAAGCACCTTGGATAAATTTGTCTGCACTCCAAATGAGTGAACAAAGACCAAAAAGAATTGAGCCTATAAATAATGCCATTAACTACCTGAAGGTTTCTTTGCTTCACTAAATTCAATATAGAGTCGATAAAGTTTTTGTTCAACATCACCGATTTCTTGATTTCTAACGGGCATTTTCAAAAGCACTTCAAAGTCTTTGTCATCGTTTCTAACGATTTTTACTCTTGGATGAATTTGTGGAATAAGAAGTCCTTCCCTATTACAAAATTTACTAATCATTTTAGCTGCGTCTTTAAGATAAGGAGCGCATATCTCATTAGCCCAGGTTAAAAGTTTTTCTTCTAATTCGATAAAACTTTTCCCTTCAATAAACTTAAAGCTATATGACTTAATACTATAATTAGCAAAGTATGATTGATTGATAACGGCCTGATTCAAAATGATACTATTAGGAACTGTGATTAAATTACCTGTTGTCTGTTGAGAATACTTATCAGGTCCAATTTCAAGAACCTTTGTTACCATTAGCCTCTTCTCAACGACAAAACCACGAATTTTATCGATCTCAATTCTGTCGCCAACTTTAAAATGTCCATTTAAGTGAATTGTTAGCCCACCAGTTATAGTCATAATGAGTTCTTTTGTTGCTAAAACGAATGCAGCAGCAACAGCAACGAGAGAAACGACAAATGATTGAATCTGGGAGAACCACAGAATTGAGACCATCAAGAAAACAATGAGGTTGCTATAAAGGCCAATATTTCTCTTAAAAGAAGCCTTTTCTAATGCATTTAAAGATTCATTCTTTGTAATCGACTTTTGAATAAGACTTTTAACAACTAAAGAAACGGTATAAATCAAAAATGTAAATATCAATAGTTTTACATTTTGCATTTGAAAGAGTTCTGTTTGAAAAAACGTGTATATTTTTTCCATCTATTGTATCCAATTACTTCTTAATTTATTCAATTTTAAATAGATCATCTAACTTAGAAGATATTTTTTTATATATATTATAGCGACCAAGAAATATTCTAAAAATTTTATTATCAACGAATCTAATAAGGGGCAGTCCAAAAACAGAGAGGCTTAAAGATCCAAGAACGATCCACAAGACGTACTGAGTTCCAAGTGGATTATTTTTAAAGAAAAGATTTTCAGTATTCATCCCAAAGAAGCCAACAACAAGGTTCAACGGTAAGAAGATAGCTGATAGAATCGTTAGAATAAATAAATTATAGTTTAATTTGTCATTCTTTATCGATACCAGATAATTATAGAGAGCATCTAATCGAGAAATTTGGTTCTTGACACCGTTTTCCAAGACACTGATCTCCTCTAAAAGATTAGTAAACTCTGCAAACTGAAAATCTTCTTTTTTCATACATTCATTTGTAAATCTTCGTAATATTCCCAAAGTTCTCATCAGGTGTCGTTCTATTCTGGTACTATCCTTTTTAAGCTCAAACCAAATATCCATGAATATACGTGTGGACTTTCTTTCAAAGAGAATATCTTCAAGCTTATCAATTTCATTGACATAACTTTTTATAATCTGATCATTCTTTAAATAGATAGGAGAAATCAACTCAAAAATATTACTAAATGCATAATCACTCTTTACTAAAAGATCATCTTCGTGATTAAAGAGATAGATTTCTTGATTATTTAAGATAATAAAACCTTGTGAAGTATACGTGAGACCTTCACCTGAAATATCTAACCCCCTTATAATCAGAATTTTATATCTTTCTTCCATAATAAAGACAGAATGATGTTGCTCATTCTTTAAATCTTCCAAATGCAGTGGATTTATCTCAGTGAGAAGTTCTTTGATTTTCATATATACTACCTTGTTATTTATAATAACTTCCCAACAACATATCTGAAAAGTTTTATCTTTAAACTAAATCGACATACGCACCACACAAAATAAGTGAATTAATTCTGGCTAAAGGTTTAAAATCAAGATACAAATTACATATACTTCAGGAGACATTGTGCAAAAAGTCATTACTCATCTTTTTTTTCTCTCGCTGGCTGTTAGCTCGTTCTCAATAAAGGCTATAAACTGCACAAAAGTAGAGGGACAGAATTTATATAAGAATACTGTCGAACAAATTAAATCTCAGATAAATGAGATGAATTCACTATTAAATGGAGACAGTAAACAAATAACTTCTCCTGCCCTTATTTTTGGTGTTGATTTTGATATTGCCAAGTCACAAGAGATAATCAAAAAGCTAGAGATTAATAATTCCGAAAAGAATGGAATCTCTGTTGAACATGAAGCAGTCCACAACTGTCTTAATAAACACAACAAAAAAGAGCAAGTTGAAGAGCTTGAAAAACTCTCGAAAGAGCGTAATTCAATCAAAATTGCATTGATAAAAAGAAATAAAGAACTCAATAACTTTATCAAATCTAACCTGGACAGTAATCAATCACTGCCAATGATTAAGAGTAAACTTGAAAATGAAAAGTTTAATGCTGAACAAATAAAAGAGACCTTGACTAAGAA
>CAWUIU010000268.1:0-5168 GCA_963922285.1 uncultured Oligoflexia bacterium
CAAAAGAAGTTGAAGGTCTTTTATATGAATACAAAGCAGATATACAACATCAAGTAGATGTCCTTAAATCATTACAACATGTATTAAGAGAAAGAACTCAAACTAGTAGTAAGAGTGCTACAAAGGTTAACTACAATGAACCAAGAGCAGGAAGAATTTAAAAAAGAGTTATTCAACAATTTAAAGAGAATAAATCAAAAACTTAATAGCTACGAGCATCTAAGTGAAGATGATTTAACAATACTTTTAATGAGCTCTATCCTAGAGGAAGAGAGTTAGTTATGAGTGCAAGAATAGTTTCAGATAACCCAATTAATCCAGCTGAAAAACACTTGGCTATCATTCAAGTCACGAGGATTGGTGACATATTACAGACTTGTCATGCTGCAAGACTTTTAAAAATAAATCATCCAAACATAAAGCTTACATTAATTGCTCGCAGACAATTTGTTGAACCTGTTGCATTCCTAGTTAATCAAGTTTTTGATAATGTCCATGCACTAGATTTTAAGAAGAACATTAATCTAAACAGTGGCTTCTCAGGTTCTCTTTTAAATATAAAAAGAGCAATGAAAGAAGTAAATAACGTTAGATTCTCGGCTTCAATAAATTTATCATTTTCGAAAATGAGCTCTTATCTTCACTCTGTCATAAATAGTGAGCATAAAATTGGACCTCACTTCAGTGTTCAAAATCAGAAAGTCATTCAAGATAAGTGGTCACAATACCTCTATGCGACAGTAATGCGTGGAGACCTCAACCCTTTTAATCTTGTTGATCTTTTTTCAAATATTATTGGTGTTGAAAAAAAGAGCACACACCTCTCAAACAAGGAATTTTCGAAACAAGAAAAGAATAATCTTCTCATTCATCCGTTTGCTTCATCAGACAAAAAGAAATGGAAAGAAAGTAAGTGGACAGAAGTCATCTACAGACTTCTGGGAGAAAATGAAAAGTTAACTATCTACATAACAGGTAGTTCTCATGATCAAGAAGCCTATTCAAAGATTGTTAACGTACCAATTCTAGAAAAGTTTAAAGATAGAATTAAGCCATTTATTGGCCATAAACTAAGCGAACTTTATCAGCTAGTAGATGATACATTTCTATTTGTTGGTCATGATTCAATGGTAGGAAATTTACTTAGTTTTAAAAACATTAAAACAGTAACAATTTCACTGGGAACAGTAAGACCGTTAGAGACTGCCCCATATGCAATTAACAACTATGTACTATCTCCTAAAACAAGTTGTTTCCCATGTTTCCCCAAGACGAAATGTGAGTTCTACAAATGCCATGGAGACATTCCTTATCAAGCTCTAGTAGGTACAATCAATGGACTACTGAAAAGTAATATGATTGATATAGAGACATTCACTAAAGAAGTAACACCATTTCATCTAAGTAGTGTTTCTCTTAACAAAACTAGTGTGAATAGATCTGGTCAATTAATTTTTGAGAATGCATTAGAAGACTATATCGATATCAAAGAGTTATTCCAAAGCTTTTATAGAACAATATGGTCATATACCTTTAGTGAAGTTGATGTTGAAATCAACAATCTAAATATGAGCGACAGTACTAAATCTTTAGTATCTGCTCACGCTCAAACTGTAGCTCATATTTTTGAACTTTCAGAATTTGGTAAAAAATATTCAAGATACATATTGGAAGAAATCTCTAACAAGACTCCTGATATTTCTAAAATTAAAGGATTTTCAAAGAAAATTGATGAAGTTGATCGATTACTAGATGTGCTCATCGAGACCTCTCCATACATTGCACCTATTGTAGATTATGGCGTAGTTGCAAAATCTAATCTCTATGGAGACAACCTTGTCCAACTAACAGAATCTTCATTCTACATTTATCAAGAGATGGCGAATTGTGCGAGTATCATTTACGAATTTCTTTCAAAGTTAAATCTTGTTAAAGAAGCTCCAAATCAAATTAACAACCAAAATAGGAATAACTTATGATTCAATTAGATGTTTCAAAAAAAGACTTTAACATGCAAAGCTCTGATAAATTATCTCTCGAAGATGCTATCAAATTAGTCGAGAAATACTCTTTAAAGGATAACGAAGTTGTAACCGCGGTTACAATTGAAGATGAAACATATCTAATTGAAAGACTAACTGAGCTTATGCCTTATGACATCAATGAGCTAGGAAATCCAAGATTAATTGTTAAAAATAATTATGAAATTGCATTTGAAGCCCTGGAAGATTCAAATGGCTATATTGAATTAATTACTGGAAAAATTAATGAGATAGTTGCTCTATATAACTCCAATCAAACAGAAGATGCCAATATAGTTTTCACTGACTTAATCGACCTAATTGACCTATTTATTCAACTCATCTCAAAAGTTCATAAAACTGTTAAGTCTTACAACCAAGACTTTTTCAAAAACAATGACACAATTAGAGATCTAGAAATACATTTACTATCTATTTTAAAGGCTTTAATTCCAGCAAAAGAAAAGAACGATATCATAATGCTATGCGACCTTCTTGAATATGAGTTAGCAGATAACTTAGCTCAGTGGAAAATCAAGGCAATACCTTTACTGCTTAAAAGCAAAGTAGAATAATCAAGATATAGTTGTTATACTGAAGGCGAATTAGCCTTCAGCATAATGATGATGAATAAAAATATATTAACAATATATTCAGATAAAAAGACATCTAATTTCTTAGAAGCTCATAATCTCCATTCAAACTTCAATTTTACAAATAAAAAGAAAGATTTTGATATAGAAATCAAGTTAACCAAAAATGTTTTACAAATTAACGCTTTTAACCAAAGTTCTTTAGATATTGACGTGACCGATCTAGATATGATTCGATCATTACTAGACTCAATCAATAAAACTAATACTAATTCAAGTAGTGAAATTGACAAATATTCAATTAGACCTGGGAAGAACTTAAAAGATTCTCTAAACAACATTGCAGCTCATACAGAACTACTTCAATACTCTAATTTACAACTACTAATTCACCCAAACGGATCGACAAATGCTTTGTCCATTTCATTTAAACATAATGAATATCATTTAAAAGATATCTCTGTTGTAAAATTTGACAGTATATATAAAAAAATTAAACAGAGTAAAAATAAATCTTTTGACCAAAGTGAAATAAAAGCTGATGACCTTGATCTCGTCGGATCTTTCTTAGCAAAAGAAATAGCTTCGACTAAATTTAATTTCATCGTACTTCTCTCAAAGGGTGATTTTTTTCCACCAGAAGAAGGTGACCAGGAAAATTTTGAAAGAATCATTATTAAAAATAAAAATATTTTAGACAATCAAATAGGTGACTTTTTAATTAATCTTCAAATAGAAAGAATTAAAGATATTCTACTTAATTTTCCTATAGAGATTGATATTTACCCTAATGAAAATGGAATAAAAATTAGTCATCACGCGATTCAATCCGACACAAACTTTTTCCATCAAGAACGTCTTGAACTTATGGGCGAACTACTTAACACATTAAGACATGAGCTAAGTAATCCACTTTTCGGAATTAACATATCAAGCTCACTGCTAAAAACAGATTCAATTATGACTGACGAGTCATACTTTGAAACGATAGATGAAATTGCAAATAGTTCTATGAGATGCCAAAAGATCATAGAAAACTTTTCTCACCTCTATGATCCAGACGAAGAGATAAAAGATATCAATCTCTATCAACTTATAAAAGAGACAATTGTACTTACGAAATCATCCTCCAAATTTTACCAACCTCGTATAGAGTTACTAAATATATCTGAAGATTTTAAATGTAAAATGAATCAAACTCTACTTTCACAAATTCTTTTTAATTTAATTATAAATAGCTCTCAAGCACTAAAAGATATTGAACAAAAAGATAAACGCATTCTTATCAAGGTAAGAAAGCGGGAGGAAGCATTAATAATTTCAGTGATTGATAATGGTCCAGGAATATACTCGGGTGATCATGATATATTTCAGGCATTTTATACGACAAAACAACATGGGACAGGTCTCGGCTTAACAATATGTCGAAACATATGCAGTAAAATTAATGCAGAACTTTGTTTAGACAAAGAGTATAAAGATGGCGCAAAGTTCGATATCATTTTTAAGGATCTAATTTCATGAAAAACATTCTAGTCATAGAGGATGAACCTCTTATCCAAAGAACAATTAAAGTTATGCTTGAGAAAAAAGGTGCCAAAGTATCGGCCACCAGCAATGGCAAAGATGCAATTGAACTCATTCTGAATAATACTTACGATAGAATTGTATGTGACCTCATGCTTAACGACATCACAGGTTTTGACATTATAGAAGAATCGAAGAGAGCTTATAGTAACACTGAAATTTCACAGAAGTTTGTCATAATTACAGCATATAGCTCAGAGCAAATAATCGAAAAAGCTAAAAGTTACGGGTGCCCAATCCATCCAAAGCCTCTCGATCTAAATAATGTCATCAATGAGATATTATGTTATGATGGCAGCCAATTGAACTAGAGGATTATCGAGAGTTTTATGTCACAAAAGATAAAAAATGTTGGAATCACCTTAAAACCAAAAGTCATTCATGAATTTTCAACAATTCTCCCCAATCTAATTGAATGGTTACATCGAAAAAAAGTTAACGTTTACTTTCCTCTAGAAGAAAATGAAAGACTATACAAAATTTTTAGTAACCCTAAGCCAAAATATAAATTAATACCAAAAATAGATATATTAAAAAATGCAGAACTAATTATTACACTTGGTGGTGATGGTACACTCATTGGCACGGCTAGAAATTGCAAGGCAACGACACCACCCATATTTGGAATAAACATGGGCAATCTTGGATTTATCACTGAATTCTCAAAGCATGATTTCCATGATGACCTCTATAACGTACTAAAAGGAAATTATGAGGTAAGAAAAGTTCCTCTCTACAAAGCTGAAGTTTATAAAAAGTCAGATGCTACTAAAGCTGGTTTCTTCCTCAACGATGCGGTTATTTCAAAGAGCGGTATCTCCAGAATGTTTACCATTTCAATTGAAACAGAAAGCGAAAATATCTATAACTTGGCAGGAGACGGACTGATCCTAAGCAGCCCTATAGGCTCAACAGCATATTCTCTAGCTGCTGGAGGACCTATTGTTCACCCGAGTGTAAAAAGCAT
>CAWUIU010000269.1:0-5163 GCA_963922285.1 uncultured Oligoflexia bacterium
GAGTGCTCTTTATGGTTTACATTGTCTTTATATTTTTCTTTATGAAACGAGTAGTGCATAACAGAGTGTTGGTCATATTCTCTAAAAATCATACCCTTTCTGATGCCAAAGTAGTTTATTTCGCAGGTAGCTCTATCCCATTGATTGACCTCTATACACTCGTCAATAATTTCGTCTTTAAGCTTATCATCTAATCTTAAGAAAAGATGCTCATGAGAAAGACCAAGAGCATGTCCAAATTCATGGAGAACGGTGTTCCTATCAAGATTACTTAAGCACATACTCTTTTTTATATAGGTGTGTTCAGAGTCTGTTCCTATGTAAGAACTATTACCTATACAAGTAGGATCTTTAACGGCTACTTTTATGTTTGCGTTATAATCACTTAATTCATCATAGTGGTAAAACTCAAAGTCAAGATTAGCGTATTTTGTCCATTCGCTAGCAATCTTAGCAACTTTTTCAGTGTCTTCTTTACTTCCATGAGTAAAGAGTACTTTTAGTGTTGATTCGTTATCCCATAGCTTATTTTTTTCATAAACAATATCTTTGCTTTCGATCTGAGCAGTATGATTGTATTGTAATGTTTGTTCATTACAAGAAAGCAAAACGAGAAGTGAAAATAGATTGAGTTGTTTTTTCATAATTATCCTTTATTTCTTACAAACTGATTCTTCATTCATCCTTTTTATTGCCGCTTCAATACTTTTGTCACATGAGAAAGAATATTTAGCCCAATTGTTTTTTTTATTATTATCTTTGTTGATAGCAGTTACTTTGTATCTTCTATCTGCTTCACACGTTTGTAAGAAATATTCGTTGTCCTCTATCTCGTCGATATTGACGACAAGACAATTTCCAATTGATAAGTTATTTGTACGATCTGCTAAGTAGTCACTTTCAATTGTTTCTTTTTTCGTACCAATAGGATAAAGTTCTTCCATCGCCATACGGTCACCAATTGAAAGAAAGGGGAGAGATCCGGGCTCAAATTTTTCTTCATCTCGGTACATTTCTTTTTTGAAGTCATAATGCATTATTGAATCTCTGTCATAGAAATGTGGAACATGTAATTTTGGATTTAGGATATAGTTAGACTTACATCTGTCTAGTCCCATCGTTGGGTCTGATGCACATATTTCGATCGCGTTTTCATTAAGATCGCCCTGAGCCTCAGGATGTAAATGTTCATGAGAGAGACCGAAGGTATGGCCTAGTTCATGCAATATTGTTGATGTTTGAAAGTTCGAAATACAAAATGAAACTTCATGATTATTAAAGGACATGTGATTGTTACCTACAGCACTATAATTTCTCCAGTTGCAAAAACTCTTACCAAAACCAACTTTAACATCTGCAATAAATGAGTCAGGTAAGTTCTCTTCTGTAAAAAAAACAGCTGTTAAATTTGCATATTTGAGCCATTTGTTTACAAGCTCTTCAAAAGTTCTCTGCTCTTCTTTACTGGCTTTTAGATATAAGAAGGATATCTGTTTACCTTGCGGCCATTCTGTTCCTATTCTTGTTACCATTGCATTGCTGTTAACTGAACAAAGAGAGAGAAATGAAATGTAAAAGAAGAATAGTGATCTCATTGTTCAAGATCTTCCATCGTTAGACTCCAGTTACACAGTGGATTTATGGCATCTAAGAAGTCTTGGTCTGTATGGTAGAGAAACTTTGGTAATGACTCTTTTTCATTTGGAGTATCCCAGATGTATTTCTTATCTAGAATACATTTCTTGCCTTTGTGAGTTATTTCAACCGTTCTCAGCTTGATATTCTTAGTTTTGGTATGTCCATAATAGAGTGATGGGTCTGCGCCAATTTTGTCGGCTCTTATCATAACTCCATTTCCACTATAGTTAACTTGAGCAAACCCTTTTTTATTAACAAGAGGGATTTGAAGTTCACCATCAAGGAAAGTGTTTTTTATGATATCGAACCTTAGAACTTCTCCAGTGTTAATGTGATAAGTTCTAATTTGTGAATTTTCACTTTCTTCAAACTCTACATATGGGAAAGATTTACGAGGTATAAAATAAAGATATGTTTCATATGTTTTCTTCTCTCCTAGATGGTAGTCATCGGAAATATGTATTTTCATATCTTGTGTATTACGATGAGGGAACATAAATAAGATATTTCTTTTTGGTGAATTGATTGACTGCTCACCAAGCGCTAAGTCAAGAGCGAAGCCAGTTAATTCATTTTCTTGAATAATGATTGATTGATGACAGCTTTTAAAGAGTTTTTCTCTTGTTATCTTAGCATTTTCAAAGCCTCTTTCACCCATTCTTGGCATTGACGATTTATAATGATTAAGATCATCACATGATCGATTAGAAATTGGAAAGCTTCTTGTCTCTCTAACTCTCGTTTGTGAATCATTGAGAATAATGTCAGTGATTTCTTCTCTTGTTGTAAGCTTTGCTAATGTCTCTTCATAAATCATCTGAGCAAGTAAAGCTTTCTTTTCTTTTAAATCATTTTCTAAAAGTGCTCTTTGCTCTCTTAGAGCTTTTATATCACTTACTGATTGGTTAAAGGCAATGATGGCAACATTTAATTCTCTCATTGATATCTGACCTCTTTCTTGAAGCACACTTTTTTCATCCATGATTCTTATTTTTTCTTCTTGTACATTGAATAGTTCACTATCTTGTTCCCATAGAGAGTCAATTCGTTGTTGATAGCTCTTAATTTCTACCTCAAGGTCTACCATAGGATTTGCGTAACCCTTTAAACACAGTATTGTAAGAACAAAAAATATTAAACGCATCATAATGACCTCTCGTAGAGATATTCTTGCAAATGATGTGCCTGATTTAATGGTGTAAGGTGTTGATTTTATTTCTGTCTAAGGTGTTTAGATTTATGCGAGTGTCAATTGTTTAAACAGTAAAGGCTCCAATAATGGAGCCTTTATTTATAGTTTTGTATTAGATAATCTTAATTACATCCTCTTAGGTGAAGATAGTTTGGTCCTTCTCTAAGTGCTTCTCTTAGTGGAGCTAATTGTGTATTTCTACAAATCATTCCTGCGTTTAGCATATGTTCTTCGTGTACATCTTGGTTAAGACAACTTGCAATACTGTGTAAACTTGGTTTGTAAGTTTCAATACACTGATCTGTAATTTCCATAGCATCTGTTAGTGCGTCTTCGTAGTTTGACTCACTCCATTTGTCATCATTTTCTTCCATCATGATTCCAAGGTATTGGTAGCGTCCTGCTCCAATATGCTCCAACTCAAGAGCAACTTCATTTCTTAATTGAATTTCTTCCATTGCTTCTAGAGTATCATCGAGGTCAATTGAGACACCAGACTTTTTCTTCTTTTTCTTAGTCGTTGTCGTTGTCGTTGTCGTTGTCATTGTTGTTCGAGTTGTTGTCGTTAGAGTTGTCTTTTTTACTTTTGTTTTCTTTGTTGACTTAGACTTCTTAGCTAGTACTGGAGTCGTTGAAAGTAATGTAGCACTCATTACGGCCATAAGTAGAAATTTCATGGGCATTCCTTTGTTTAAGTTTTTCTTTTAATTAATATAACCTAAGTAAAGAGCACTCGAAGGCTCAAAGAAAATTCTACAATGACTGTCTTGTTTTTTTACAGTGTGAAAGCTGGTTCTCCAATGTAGATGATCAGTTCATACAGTGCTAATCTCTATCGAGATTGTTAAGATACTTAATCTGCATCTTTGTTCCATCACTACCTTCAATAAGGTAGGGGACCGTCATATGCTGACTAACCCAAATTTTGATATTGTCAGGGGAGATATCGGCATTCTCATCAGCTGCGCCTTCAGTTAGTTTGTAGCGCATTCCTTGTAAGACTGAACCCTCAAGTTTTAAATTTTCCGTTGTTTGAGATAGTCTTTGGATGACGACATTTTTAAAAGCAGGGTCTTCTGTAAACTGCCACATATTCTTACTCGTTAGAAATGAGTAATAATTCTTTCCAGAAGTATCGAGTTTTTTTGATCGCAAGCATAGCATACTAGTACAAGCACTAGATGTAGCGATAAAGAACTTTGGTTGTGTTGAAATTTGCGCTGTTTGAATTCCATCACTATTTTCAAATGTATAATTGATGTAGGTATACTTTGGGTCAAAAATATAATTCTCTTTTACATTTTGACTTCCAAGACTTCTATCGATTGATACTTCAAGAGGGATGTAGTCATTGTTGATACGATACTTAGATGTAATTGTAAGGAGTTCACCAGTCGAAACTCGTGATATCTGTTCAGAGTAGAATGAGAAGGATAAGGTCTTCTTTTCTCGGTAAACTTCAAATGACTCTTCACTATATATGTTGTTATTTCGGCTAAAGGTAAACGCACCGCGAAGGATTTTTTCTCCTTCCTGTTTATTTCCAAAATATGACATATTATCCCCAAAACATTGCGCTTTTTATAGAAAAAGCAAAATTCGACTTGTATACTTCTATTATACACATAGCTGAGTAAAGTAGAAGATGAGATATAGCCCAAGTCTGTTTTTTAGACGTCTAAAAGAATTGCTAACTTCTGTCCCGTTTTGGGTCATGACGTTTTCATGTAATTTTGCTGTCTTTATAGCTGCTTTAGTGTTCTATCAAATTGAACAAGGGATTAATCCACAGATTAGAAACTTTCTTGATGCTGTGTGGTGGTCGTTTTCAACCGTTACCACAGTGGGTTATGGTGATATTACACCACAAACTTCATCAGGAAAAATTATTGGAATCCTTCTTATGATCAGTGGAACAGGCCTCTTTGCTACTTATACTGCTTTGTTTGCAAACTCAATGCTTGGCTTTGAGTTTACAAGATTGGGGCGAAGGGTTTCACGTATAAAGAAGGATGTTGCTGATTTACACGACGAGTTAAATGAAGAAGAAATGTCTATCGACCATGAGTTGAAGGCCTTAGCAGAATCTATTAAAAGAATTGAGAAAAAGATTTCGAATAAAGATAATTAAGTCACAGGGAGACAAATATGAGTTATGAAGTATATAAAGTCCTGCACGTTCTATGTGTTGTTCTTTTTATGGGTGCAATTGGTGCACAATTTTTTAGCAATAGCGCACCTAAGAGTGTGAAAATCATTTCAGGAATTACGAGTTTTTTAATTCTTGTTGGTGGGATGGGTCTACTTGCTAGACTTGGTGTTTCTCACGGTGG
>CAWUIU010000270.1:0-5158 GCA_963922285.1 uncultured Oligoflexia bacterium
TGCCGCCTTTCTTGTTTCATTCATTTCATTCTGCGCATTATCATAGTCTTCTAGAGTCATTTCATCTTTTTCAAATGGATTATCACTATTTACAAGAATTTCTCCATAGTTTTTATCGTCTCTGGACGCAGCTACGTCTTCTCCAAATACAACACCTTGGAATACGAGACAGTAACAAATGGAAAACACCTTTAAATATCTCATGTCATTATTGTATCTAACCTCCGAAAGATTTTGGCAGATAAGAACTTATCGGACATAATATTAGTTACTTAAAGAGATTGAACTCTTTTACAGCTACTTATTAAAATTGGCACAGAGGACTTCTATGAACGACAGTGTTACAACAAAATATCTTGAATTTAAACACATACCAATGGTTTCAAAGGGCTGGACAGATGGAAACAAGGCCATGATCGTAATGCATGGTTTAGGAGACTCTCTTGATTCCTATGTTGAAATTACAAAAGAAATTAACGTAACAGGACTTCATTATTTATTAGTAAATGCTCCTACGCCCTACCTCTATGGTCATAGCTGGTATGATCTTCAACCAGGTAATCCTCATAAGGGGATTATAAGATCTTCTCAAATAATATTGAACATTATCACAGAACTTAAACAACAAGGTTTTGAAAGTTCAGATATTTTCTTGTTTGGCTTTTCTCAAGGGGGCTGCATTGCCCTCGAAACATTTTATCAATTAGAAGAAAAACTGGGAGGAATAATTGCGTTAAGCCCAAGAATGTATGAAGAACGGATGCCAAATGAATTAAATGAATTTCAAAAGAAAACACCAATTTTTTCTGCACATGGACATTATGACCAAGCGATCCCTTTTCTAGAAACAAAGAGCTGTGTCCAAAAATTAATGTCCTTAGATGCTGAAATTGTTTTTAAGGAATATGAGATGGAACACACGATCGATTATTACGAGATTATGGATCTAAGAGTGTGGCTAAATGAATATCTTTAAAACAGATCCACTTAATTGGTGTCACTCAGTATTTAATATCACAAACTACAACAAACAAAACACTTGCCTAGCTAAGGAGTATAAAATCTACACAAACGTTCAAAATCGAATTTAAAAAGTTTAATCAGTATTGTATTGAGCAAGCAATTTCTTCCAAAGGAATATACTCACGTAAACTTGTTTCTTTCAACTTTTTGGCTGTTTTTCTTAAATCCTCACGAAAGTATGCATTCAATTCTCTTAAACGATTTGAATCAAAATTGTAATTGACATCCATCAAACGAGTAACATTTGTTGGTGCGAAAAATAGCTTTTGCGCCATTTTATACTTCATATGATCAACAGCATTAGTTAAGGTCTTACGGTTAATTTTTGTATCTTTATCACGAGGTGGTGCCTGACGAATTCTTAGAGGTATTTCTTGTACATCCATTCGTCCATAATCATAATGATCAATTGAGTGACCAACAGTTATATCCCAAATATAATAAGAGACTACATCAACTAAATTTTCTCCTTCAAAGATTTCTTCACCATTAGGAAAACCTGGAACCCAGTGAGCAATATAATCTGCCCAGTGTTTCACAACTCGGTCCCCATCTTCAACATCTTTTAAAACTTTTGAAACAAACTCCCTAATAACTTCAAAGTATTCATTTTGAAAACGAGAATACCCCGACTCAAAATTCTCCGGTTTCTTTCTAAATGTGTATTCAGTATAAGTATTATTATCAGGAACACCCTTGAATCCACAAACGAGAAGGTCTCTTAGCCCGTTATATTCACCAGGATATGGAGCATAAGGCATCCACCACTTACTTTGTAACAGTGAAGTTTTAAATGTTAAGACTGCACACTCTAACGGAAGAGTAAATCTTAGATGAGGATGGAGAAGTTTAAATAGAACATGGTCTTTAGGTAGTGCCGTTTTTGAAATAGCATTAATAGAATCCACCGGAAAATGTAGATTTGGATGTACAACTAATGTAGCGCAGAGCCCTCCCCCCTGAAGAACAAAGTACTTAGCGAGACTCCAAGCATCACCATCATCAGCAGTAAAGATTTGTTCGGTATCATCAACGTAAATACAAATTAATTTCCAGTCATCTTCATTTCTTTCCAAGAGTACTTTTGTAGCACTTGCATAAATACCTGGAAAAGTTGACACAACCTTAACAGCCTCAAAATCAGAAATGAAATATTCCTTTCCATCATTCATATAGTTTTTAAATATTTCATTATCAAACTGATCAAAACGATTGCATAAGAACTTACAAAGCATAGTATCAGTTAAGTACCAAAGAAATTTTTCATCACTCAGCTCTTTTAATCCTGGATGCGTGAGTCCCCAAATATAATCAGGTAATGTATCTTTAAAAAGAGTAAACATATATCTTGAACCAACATGCAACCACCAATCTGCCCACTCTCGAAGCGGAACACTTAAAACTGCAGGAGATTCACCAAATGGATGTGCAGGGGAAGGTTGCGGCCAAGGACCTTTTTTTCCATGGAGGAACTTATCAGGACCTAAGTCACTAATTTTGATTTTCTTCTCTTTTATCTTCGTCGCATAATTTGATAAGTAAGAATCAAAAGGCTTTTTTTTCATACGTTCTCCATAAACTGATTTTAGATACTCTTCGTCTTATGGATCGTAAATTTTTAACTTACTTAACCTTAAAAAAGAATTTTTTTTCCGACAATTTAAGTAAGAGAAGAAAATCTTTATTCCATTCTCTTGCTAATGGCGACTCCATCTTAAGAGGAACTTTTGATGGGGCTAAAAATTTCTCCACTATACCAGGTTCAAAAGATATATAGTTCTTCTTCCACTGATTTGGAACTTCTCCCTTTGAAGATACAAAATGAACATTTTTTGCGGCAATTTTTTCAATAAGACTTGTATCAAACTCCTCTTTTCTTCCTTGAATAAAGACATCTTGATTCTGGCTCGATAGATTAAGATCGTATGAATCCCCAAGTCTTTCAATACGCTCTTTCATTACAATTGGATGATTGATATTTATTCGAACAGTTTTTGTTTTTGAAAATGCTTTTTTTTCACGATTAAAATATTTGTTAAACTTTTCTGCAGGTCTTATAAAACGTATCAATTGCTTCTGTTTTTCAGCTAGCTTTTCATCATCTCTCACATGACCATAATGAAAAATTTTACACTCACTTTCAAAGGGAGACATTACGCCACTAAACCCCTGAGCATCACCAAAACTCAAGATTGGTGTATTTAACTTTATTGCTCTCACTTCTTGTGGATACCATCTCTTTGAAATGGCAATGTGGTAATGATCTTTCCAAAAGTGAAGATATCGAAAACGGATAGCATCACAACCTTGTTCATTGGCTTTCTCGATGTCATTTTTAATTTGCTCAACTTCATCCTCATGAATTATTTCGTCACATTGAAGATAGACTCCCCATGCATTCTCGTCTTTTATATCTTCTCTCAATTTTTTAAGAGCAACATTTGTCTGTTGAGACAGTATTTGCCCTCCATCGCCCATTAACGAAGGATCCCAGACAGTGTTAATAATTACCAAATTATCAAATTGCTCCAATGATTCAAGTGTTCCATCATCACTTTCCCCAACAGCAATATAGATCTTTTCGACAAGACCGCTTAAGGCCTTCAAACATTCAATAAATGAGTAGTCATATTTGATTCCATTTCTAAGAAGAGTAAAACCATATAATTTAGTTTTCAATGTAACCTCTTCTTATGACAGTTTCTTTGAAACAATTTCATAAACATTTTTTGAAATACCATCAGTATCTAATATATCCTGAAGCTCTTTAGTCGCTAATAATCTTAAATTCTCTGGAAGTTTCTTTAAGTTTGGATACGCAGAAACTATGCGAGAAGCTGACTGAGGATTAATTTTATCAAGTTCCTTTACTTTAGTTGCCACATATTTAAAACCACGACCACTCTCATGAGTAAATGCCACCAAGTTTCTAGCAAAAGCTCCAACTAGAGACCTTACAAGATTAGGTACTTGAGAGTCATAGATATCTACTTTCTCTAATTCTTTTACTCGTTCAAAACAATTTTCATTCGAGCTTCCAGCCTGGACGCTAAGCCACTTTTGCATAACAAGAGTTTGATCTTTAAATCTCTTATAAAAATCTTCAACTGCTTCATTCATATACAAATGATTTTCATTTATCATTATTGATAAAGCACTAAAAAGATCTGTCATGTTATCAGCTTTTAGATAATGCTCTTTTACCAAGTCAGCATTATTATCATTTAAAGCGAGAAAAGAAAGTGATCTATTTCTTAGACTCCTTCGTCCCATTTCTTTTGCATCAACACTAAACTCACCATCACCGACAGTCTGATCATAAAGAGATCTGAATTCATTATCAAATCTTTTAGCAATTTCCTTTTTTAAAAATGAAACTGCTTTAAATGCACGATTAAACTTATATGTCTCTTGTGTCATTGCCAATTGTTCACCAGTTGGAATTCCTAGACAAAGAGCTTTAAATGCATGATCTATTTTCTTATCAGATAATATTTTCCAATATGCCCCGAAATATGCCGCAGGAATATTTTTATCACCACCTAAAATTGCTTTTAAGACTTCCATAGAATATACCTGGCAAGCTTCGTAACGATTAAATTCATCAGAGTCATTGGCCATCAAAAATGCATAATCATCATTTGATAAGTTTGTCGTTAGTTTTATTGGTGCACTAAAACCTCTGTTTATTGAAGGTAAAACATCTTTCTTAACATTAAGAAAAGTAAATTCTTCAACTTCCTCACGTAGGTGTAAAATACCTTCCTCTAAATCAAGTTGATCATCTCTGTCTTTGAGTACTAATTTAAGATCGCCACCATTGCTATCAACCAGGCCAATTTTCATTGGCATATGAAAAGGCTTCTTATTCTTTTGTTCAGGTGTATCAGGTGTCGACTGTATAAACTTGAGCTTCATCTCATTTTCATTTTTTTCAACAACGACATCCACATTCGGTGTTCCCGCCTGGTCATACCAAAGTAAAAATTGAGAAAAATCGTAATTATCATTTGCCACACTCATGGCATGAATAAAGTCTTCTGTTGTAACCGCTTGCCCGTCAAAAAGTTCAAAATACTTTCTCATACCTGACTGAAAGCCCTCTTCTCCCAGTAGAGTATGAATCATTCTGATG
>CAWUIU010000271.1:0-5140 GCA_963922285.1 uncultured Oligoflexia bacterium
GTAGAAAGGAATTGCAAAGCCAGTCACACCAGTCGGAGAGAACCAATCATCACTAATCCAAATATGAGGTCTGAATGTAATATTATTCCGCTTAAGCTCTTGATAAAGTTGCGCAACTAAATCCTTGTGAATAAATCTATTCAAACTTAAGTCTAAATCGCAAATCTTTGTTTTTAAAAGTGTCTTGTTCATCACCTAAAATCTATCTCAATATTTTCCTCAGTATACATGAGGTTCAAGTCGTACGAGATGATCATGAAAACGTTACAGAGGATGTCACAGAGGAGACAGATAGTATTTTTATTTAGTCCCTGCAGGACTGAAAGGAGCTGGTAAAACCATCACATTATTATTGCGGTTGATCTTAATAATAAACTCAGCTTCTTTAATTTTACTTCTTAAATTAGACATATGAGTATTAAGCGTTCGAGACTCCACATGGATATCATTCCAAACGGCTCTAAGCAGATCCGTCTTCTTTATCACAGAGTCCCTATTTAACAAAATATAGTCAAGAATTCTAAACTCTATAGCTGTTAGATGAACACGAGAGCTATTCACATGAACACTCAGATTGGATGGGTTCATCTCAACATTTTCGAAACGATAATTGTCTTTTCTTTTGACATAAATTCGCCCCAAACGACTGTCGATACGAGCCTGTAAATGTGATGGGGACATACTTCTAACGAGAAAATCCTCAGGCTTTAGTGATAAGCCCTGAGTAAGTGTAGCATCTGACTCATCAGTGGAGTAAAACATGATTGGAAGGTCATTAAAAGAAGACTTTAAGGTCTTATATAACTCAAGGCCATTCATACCAGGCATATGAACATCTAAAATAACCAAATTCGGTCTTTCTTCTTTTACTTTATCAATACATGCTTCTGGAGAAGAACATGTTATAACCTCATAAATATCACCGAATTCATCTACGAAAACCTCTAGATTTAAAGCACTATCATCTACATATAAGACCTTGTAATTTTCCATACTTAGTATTGTACAAATAAATTAAACAATTGTGAGTCAATTTTTCTTGACCCAAGTAAATAAAAAAAATTTAACACAGAATTAATAAAATTAAAACTGTGTAATTATAGATACCTATCACCACTAACTAAATTTTTCACGCAGATATAATTAACGTTTAAATATATATCGCTATTTGAAGATCTGTTTCCAAATGGATAATCACTATTAACAAACGTTGGTTGCCTGTCGTAGCTACTTTTTTGAGCAGCCCAGCCCATCTGTCTAGATCCAATTGCTAAACCACCATGGTAGTAG
This sequence comes from uncultured Oligoflexia bacterium, assembly GCA_963922285.1. GTDB lineage: Bacteria > Bdellovibrionota > Bacteriovoracia > Bacteriovoracales > Bacteriovoracaceae > Halobacteriovorax_A. The sequence goes on from CAWUIU010000271.1 coordinate 1,291, forward strand.
CCGTAGGCAAAAAGCTCGTTCATTTCATCTACAGTAGCCAGCCTCATTTTTTTAAGTTGACAATATTTTTGAGCCATTTCAGCCTTCTTTCTAAAACTCGTGTATTTCGAAAGGCGAATTGGCTTGTTTCGGTGAAATTCTAATTTATCTACATGATTCTTATTCTTAATGACAGGGAAACGAGTTCGATGTAGAGAGTGAAAGAGTTTGGAAGCTAGCATATATCCCATCGTTCTTATTCTTTCATTATGTACTGAATGACTAACCTGCCTAGAGGCCCCATTTTCTAAATTTGTAATTTTCAAAACAGCATAAAGACGTGCTCCAGCTCTAGCACCCCAATCAATATGAACTGAATATTGCGCACGTTTAGAACTATAACGATTGTCAATAAATTCAATTTTCTTTTCTCCCCCCTCATCCATATAGCTCTCGTAGATTGCATCCATTTCAGAGCGAAAGAACTTTCCAATGAGCTGGCCAATTCCATATCTTGAAATGAGACGTTTATCAAAAACTTGGTCATCAAAAGCCATAATCATCTGCAAAGCCTCTTTTCCAGAAGCACCGGCTTTCATCAATTCAACTGCCTCTCGCACCATCTCTTGCCTTAATTCACTTTGAGTACGCGAATACATTTCTTCAAACATAGCAAGGTCAGAAGATTGTCTTGAAGTAAAGTTTAAAGAGACTGTCTTTATCGAATCAAAGTCCTGCCAAAAAAAACTGCCGTATGAACTTAAAGATAAGCCTAATAGAGACAAGGCTATAATAGTTTTCATATACACCTCAAAATAGTACTAAAGTGTTATAACTCTTTTTATTATAGTTTTGGGAACATCTGAAACTATTTCATAGTTCTAGTGAATCAAATCATTTGCGTGTCCTCACCATTTTGATGACGACACAATGAATAGACTTCATTTTCGAAATACTTAAGAAACCCAGCATCCTCATTATCAAGCTCAAAACTTTCAAGCAGTGAATTACACGAGTGATTCTTAGGTAAATATGATGAGGCATCATTGGCTAGATCTGGGTCGAAAATTTCCTTAAGCCAAAATAGTCTTTCAATATCAGTGTACGAATATTCACCAGCAAAGCCACAAAATTTACTACGCAAGTTAAAGATTAAAAAATGTCAACTTTGTAGGCTTACAGTCGTCCTCCACAGTGAGGCATAGAAGAGTCATATGGGTTATGAACACGAGACTGCTTATCTACATTTTGCAACCATTTCTTTCTCACCATTGGACAGTAATATGCTTGATACTTTGGACCAAAGTCGTATTTGTTTACTAGCTTTATGAGGTAGCTAGAAGCTAGATGATAATTCTTATTATTTTCTTCTTGCTTTGCTCTCCCATTAATTTTACCTAGAAATGACTTTGCCTTAATAAGGTCATCATTTAACTTTGGATGCTTCACATCTGATAATTTTTTCTCAACAACTCTCGCCCACTTGTCGACCTCTTCCGAATTATACTTAAAATAAGAGGCATGAAGGCTCTCATTTGCTTCAAGTGCACTAAGCATTTTTGTAACAACAGCAGTATCTATTTTTTCTTTTGCAAATATATTTAAGGCCAAGATTAAACAAAAAAAGTATTTCATATTCTCTCCATTAGGATATAACGTGGTAACAATAACGATTAAATTTACACTTAATATTTTACTAAAAATAAATAAAGCGGTGAAGCATATTTATGGAACCATTTAAAGATATCTATAACAAAAAAAGCATTAACTCATTGAGTAAACTGATAAAGAGCAAAGATGAGTCCTTTGATCATAGCAATTTTTCAAAATTTATCCTCAAAGAGCTGGAAAGTCTTGAAATGAAAGATCGCGTTAAGATCATTGCAAAAGAATTACATAAGCATAACAACGGTAATTATAAGAAAAATATTAAACTATTTATCAAGTGCCTCGCACCATCTGAAGAACACTTGGACAATGAATGGGATAACCAGAAAATTGAAAATGGACTATCGGGATTTTTAGTTTGGCCTATTTCACAATATATTGAAACTTATGGCATTGAAGATTTTGAAACATCAATGGATGCAATTTATGAAATCACTCAACGATTCACAGGAGAATTTGCAATTCGACCCTTCATCGAGAAATACCCAAAGGAATCAGTCAAGAGACTCGAAAAGTGGAAAAGAGACAAATGCCATCACGTTAGAAGACTTGTTTCAGAAGGTACTCGCCCACACCTTCCTTGGGGGATAAAGGTTCAACATATAATAAATAATCCTACCATCTATTTGTCCCTACTTACTGATCTTTATGATGATGAATCAGAGTACGTACGAAGAAGTGTTGCTAACCACATGAATGACTTGTCCAAAATTCAAGACAAATTATTCTTTAAAACAGTAAATAATTGGAATAAAAATAAATCAAGAGAAACAGAGAAGCTTATCCGACATGCCTCACGGACACTATTAAAGAAAGGAGATCCGCGGGCACTAAGACTACATGGATATAATCCAAATATAAAAATTGAAATCAAGAAATTTAAAGTAGCTCCTAGAAAAATTAAAGAGGGAGATACTCTTAACCTCTCTCTTGAATTAGCTTCACATTTTTCTAAAAAACAGGCAGTCATTATTGAATACATAGTACATTATCTTAAAAAGAATGGTGAACACTCTGAAAAAGTCTTTCGCTTTAAAGATACGGTTCTGAATCCTTTTGAGACTATCTCGATAGAAAAAAAAGTCCATTTTAAAAAAGTTACGACAAGAAAACACTACCCAGGAAAACATTTCATCGAAATTCAAATAAATGGTACTAGATATGAAAAGAAGATATTTCAACTAGAGGTTAATTAAAATGCTAACGATAATTTTCTCTACTTCTAATGAAGAAAAGTTAGGTTTTCTTGAAAAGTCACTCGATAATATAAGCTCTATTCCAGAAATTGAAATCATTATTGTTGATTATCAGAGTAAAGACAATACACTAAATCTCGCCAAAGAACATAATGCCATTATTATTCATTCAGATTCAAACTCCAGAGGTTTTCGTCTTGATCAAGGAACAAAAGCTTCAACAAATGATTTAATTATATACAATCATCCAAGAAGCGTTCTTGATCCTCAAGCAATCAATTTTTTAATTGCAAATAAAAAATCTCTCAACTGGGGAGGCTTCACTCACTGCTTTGATAAAAGCTCTGGATTATTGAATTTTACATCTTGGTATTCTAATTATGTAAGAGGAAGAATTAGAGAAATTTTTTATCTGGATCATTGTATCTACGTTAAAAAATCTCTTATGAACTCTATTGGAGGCTTCCCACACGATGAAATATTTGAAGATACAATTGTTTGTGAAAAATTGAGAAATATTGCTCCTGCAAAACTTCTTCCCTTTATAAGTCAGACTTCTGCTATTCGCTTTCAAAAAAATGGTCAATGGAGACAGGCTCTGTTAAATCAAGTACTTAAGATTGCTTTTTTATTGAATACAAGTCCAGAAAAGATGAATAAGATTTATGAATTAGGTTTAAACTTAAACAGTAAATATTAAGTAACAATTTTGAATGTATAGACACTTATCACTATGAAAAATACAGAAATAAATCAGAAGTTTAAAGATATGTTTACCACGGCTAAGGGAGAACAAAGAGCCTTTGTTGATCTTAGTGAAATTAAAACTCTTTGGTTTAACACTGGAACAAAGTGTAATCTAAGCTGTGATAACTGTTACATTGAATCAACTCCAACAAATGATAGACTTTCATATATCAGTGCAAATGAAGTCGAACCCTACCTTATTGAGCTCAATGAAGCAAAAGAACCAACCGAACTCGTTGGACTAACTGGTGGAGAACCCT
>CAWUIU010000272.1:0-5117 GCA_963922285.1 uncultured Oligoflexia bacterium
TTTAACAACACCAAACTCTTTCTATTATATATATATATTTATTATATTTATTAATATTACTTTGTGGAAAAGTGTATAAGTTACGATAGCTTTTATTAATAGGCGCTTTCATAATTCCACTTTCCCCAAGGCCGTGTATAAAAAAAGAATAATCTTTTGCGTTATACGTATATTCTTATTTTATCCATAAATTACTCACTTTATTAACAAGAAAATTAATAAGAGTTTGATTTTTTATGACACAATGTTTAATTTTCTGATTATTTGCTAGAGTTTTTCAACAATTTTTCAACATGTTAATAAGTATAACTAGTTTTAGCTGTTAATTAACAAAATCAATTATTAACGGCCTGTTAAGATGTTAATAACTTTTTCAAAGATGATTATAGTTAATAAATATTATTTTGGATTATAGTATTCTTTATAAAAGAATTTGGAGATTTTTTTATGAACTGAGTTTTTATATTTTGTTAATTCTAAATTGTTTGAAGTAAATTAAGCTAATATAACAACTTTTAAATTGTTTTGATTGAGAATTATTAGTAATGAAATTACAAAAACTAATCTAAATTCCAATAAAAAAGGCTCCATTTCGGAGCCCATATTAATTAAAAATTTATAAAGAGTTTTCGATTGTGATGAGATGTCTCGATAACTGTGAATCGTTCTCAAGACGTTGTGTAATCTTCTGTTCTGCGTGGACAACAGACGAGTGGTCTCTTGAATAAAACTTTCCGATTTCTTCGTGTGTAGCATTTAAAAGTTTTCTAGAGAGGTACATAGCTACAAATCTAGCATTAGCAATTTCTTTCTTTCTAGCTTTTGATTTAATATCTGGAAGAGGAATTTTAAAATATTGAGATGTAGCCTTTGCAATTGAATCTAAACTAATATTTCTATCATCTTCTATGTGATTCAATGAAAGAACATTTTTAACAGTTTCAAGATCAATATCGACCTTCATTATATCTGCATATGCACTTAAAGAAATTAATGCTCCTTCAAGCTCTCTAATACTATTTTTAATATTACATGCAACTAAATTGATGATCTCGTCTGAAAGATAAAGATCTAATTCATCTGCTTTTCTCTTAATGATGGCAACTCTAGTTTCAATATCAGGCTTTTGGATATCGACAACAAGCCCCCATTGAAGCCTTGTTCTAATTCTATCTTCAAGTCCATTAATTTCCTGTGGTGTTTTATCTGAAGTAAAGATTAGCTGCTTGCCTTTATTGTAAAGTTCGTTGAAGATGTGAAAAAATTCTCTTTGAGTCCCTTCTTTACCTTTTAATTCATGAACATCATCGATCATTAATATATCAACTTTATTAGAGTATTTATCTCTAAACTCATGGATTTTATTTTCCTTCATTGAATCAATCATTTCCTTCATGAAGTCTCTTGCTGTGATTAAACAGATAACGAAGTGTGGATAATTTTCAAGAACACCGTTTGCAATCGCATGAAGTAAGTGAGTTTTTCCAAGACCTGAATTTGAGTGCATATAAAGTGAAGGATATTTTCCTGATTTGCCTGGATTTTTAGTGATTGCTACTGAAGCAGCATGGGCTAGGTTATTTGAAGGCCCAATAACAAAATTATTAAAAGTTTTGTTGCTATCAATCAAAATTCCATTATTAGAGTCTTCAACATAATTGATGAATTCAGCATTAACTTGGCTGAGTTTTTCATTGTTATTTTGTTCAATATCTAAAGAAAAACTAACATCTGCAACAGAAACTGGTCTCAGAACTTCATCAACTTTGTTTAAAGCTTGTGGTTCTATGGGGGCAGAACCAATGGATTGAACTGTAATTTCAATAAGATAGCTCTTTCCTAGGATTTGTATTATTGACTCATTTATCTGATCAATATTTTTTTCGATCATTGTCTTAATAAAATTTGTTGGAACTGAGAAAGTTGCTTTATTACCACTAATATCTGTTAGATTAAATGTACCACTAAAGAAGGCGTCATATTTTTGCTCGTTAACATATGATTTCAATACCTTATGAATCTCATTGTTCATAATCGAAAGGTCTTCTTTATTGAAGTCAGAACTTAATAGATTTGAATTATCATTATTGTTTGTAATTGTAGTATTAACTAAGTTGTTGTTATTGTTAGAGTTTACAAGAAACTGCTCGAAAGGAAAATTTCCCTGCATTTGTGTCTCTCCAATTTTTTCTTTGTTTTCGTGTGTGGGCGATTTCTAGCACGGCCATGCGTCCAAGGCCATAAAAATTATTTTTACAATATCTGACATCTGTTTAACTAATATGAAAATAATATCTTTTATAAATAAGTGTAAAAAGGGCCGTTGACCTTATGGGCCAAAAAGTATATTAAATACCTTAAAATTTTATTAACAGTTATAAAAGTAGAGGTTGAGGATGTCTAAGAGAACTTGGCAACCAAAAAGAAAGAAGAGAATGAGGGTACACGGATTCTTAAAAAGAATGTCTACTCCGGGTGGTAGAAACGTTATCAAGGCTAGAAGAGCTAAGGGAAGAAAGAACCTTACTGTTTCTACAGGTACAAAATAATCTAAATGGCCGATAATACTTTTAGTAAAAGTTACAGGTTGTTATCGGCTAAAGATTTTTCCTTTCTAAAAAAAAATGCTGCTTGTTTTAAGCATCGTCACTTTAGAATTTTCTACAAAAGTTCTCGGATTTCTACATCTAAAAATTCACGTATAGGGATTGCTGTTTCTAAAAAAGTCGGCAAGGCGCATGACCGAAATCTTTTAAAGCGAATTGTTCGTGAAGAATTTAGAAAAAGTTCTTTGAGGAGTATGGTTAATTTAGACATGCTATTAACTGTGTCTCCATACTTTTACAAGAACGTAAGTGATCCTAGAGTTGAGCTACGCGAAGCTGTCAACTTTGCCTTTTCTCAGATAAGTAAAAAGTCAAAAGAATCATTAACATAGCTGTTAAATAGTGCTATCTAGAGTAATTCAAGTTTATTCAAATTAGGAGTTATATAAATGGATAATAACCAAAAGAGAACAATGTTGGCTCTTTTACTGTCAGGTTTAGTTTTATTTGCATGGCAGTCGATGTTCGCACCTAAAAATGTTGATCAAGAACAAATTATTCAAGATAACGTTACAACAACTAAAAATGTAAAAGGTGCAGATACTACTGTTGCATCAAATAAGAATCAGGTTGAAAGTAAACAGCTTCAAAAATATTCAAGTAGGGATGCGGTTCAGTTAAAGTCTTTAAACTCTGAGTTTAGAATTCTACCAAACTTTTCTCTTACTAGTCTTAAGGGTTATAAAACCCAGTTAGATAATTTAGCTTTTGCTGGTGTAGAAAATTTTGTTACTTACGGTTACATAGATGCTACTGGGTCTTTCAAGGAGTTTAATTTTGCTTTTCAAGAGATTGCTGGTGTAAGTTCAATTGAAGGTTATGATTCTGGGTCTGGTGCTAAAGTTAAATTAGCAATTAATGACAAAGGTGCTCTTGAGTATTTGTTAACATCTGAAAACCCGATCAGATTTGCTATGGTTTTTAATGGGAAAGAGGGACAGTCAGATAACCGAACTTATAGACAATTTATTTCTTATACTAATGAAGTAACTAGGGTAACTGTTGAGGATGATGATAGAGTTGAAGGAAATATGAAATGGATTGGTCTTGATTTTAATCATCACGTTTTCTTGAATGTCTTTAATCAAAAATTGTCTTCTAATTACAAAACGGATGAAGATGGTCGTTTAGTATTTACAACAGTTAATCCTGCACGTTCTTATGAAGGTTTCATTGTTTATAGTTTAAAGGAACTTGATTATCTTACTTTAATTGGTAATCAAACAGAATTAAGTATTGATTTTGGTATCTTTGGTATTTTAGCAATTCCTATTTTAAAGGGTATGAAATACCTCTATGATTATCTTGGAAACTATGGACTTGCGATTATTCTCTTAACAATCGTTATTCGTTTAGCCACATTTCCTCTGCAGTTTAAATCTTTTAAAAATATGAAGAAGATGCAAGTTGTACAACCTGAGTTAACGAAATTAAGAGAAAAGTATAAAGATAACCCGCAAGAAATGCAAAAGAGAACAATGGAGCTTTTTAAAAGATCTGGAGCGAATCCACTTGGTGGTTGTTTTCCAATGCTTCTTCAAATTCCAATTTTCATTGCATTTTATCAGGCAATATCGAATTCAGTGGAGCTTGTAGGATCACCATTTGCTTGGTGGCTAGTAGATCTAAGTGCTAAAGATCCTTACTATGTTTTACCTGTTTTAATGGGTGTTACGATGTTTGCTCAAACAAAGCTTAATCCTAGCGCTACAGCTGACCCTAATCAGCAAAAGATAATGTATATAATGCCATTAGTTTTTTGCGTGATGATGAAGGATTTACCTGCAGGTTTAAATTTATACTTTTTTATTTCTAACTTAGTAGGTATTGGTCAGCAGGTTCTTGTTTATAAAATGGTTGATTAATGAACTATTTGTATAACGATCAGCCAATTATAGCTTGCTCAACAAGTTTAGCTACAAATGCTGCTTTAGCCGTTATACGAATTTCTGGTTTTAAAGATTTTGAAGAGCTTAATAATTTTTTTGACTTTGATCTTTATACTCTTAAACCAAACTACGTAAAGTATTGTAAAATTAAGCATGCTTCAAAAGTCTATGATGAGATAGTTTTAACTTATTTTAAAGGACCGAATTCATTTAACGGCGAAAATATATTAGAGCTTTCTATTCATGGAAATGTATTAAACGTTAAGCGTATCCTGGATTTATTTGTATCAAACTCAGAAATTCGTCTTGCTAAGAGTGGTGAATTTTCATACAGAGCTCTACAGAATGGAAAGTTATCTCTATCACAAATAGAGGGTTTAGATGCTTTGTTAAATGCATCTAACTCATCTATGTTAGATCAAGGTATTGAGCTTCTTCATGGCAAGTTGTATCAAAGATATTTAAAGTTTAGAGAAGCTTTTTTGAAGTTAAAAAGTAACTTAGAACTTAATATTGATTTTGCTGAAGATGTCGGAGAAGAGGAGGGGGAACTTCTACTTAAGCAATCAATTATAGATTTTGAAGGTATCCTTAATAAATTGGTAAGTTCAGCAAACCTCAG
>CAWUIU010000273.1:0-5090 GCA_963922285.1 uncultured Oligoflexia bacterium
TAAGAATTATCCTTATCGCAAAGTAGAGGCCCATATCGATATTCCAATTCAAGAAGGGGCAAATGACGATGAGTATCTTACACTTTTAGAGAAAAACTTAAACCAAGTAGACTTCTCATCTTATGACCTTGTTCTCTACCAAGCAGGAGTGGATATCCTCGCTAGTGATCACTTGGGTCTTCTCAATATTTCTCATCAAGGTTGTTTTGAAAGAGATCTCATGGTCTTTGAAAGAGCGAATAAAGCTTCGACACCGATCTCATCAGTTATTGGAGGCGGCTATGCAAAGGAAATTGAAAGCTCTGTTGAAGGCTATGTGAATACATTTAAGGCGGCGAAAAGCGTCTTTGAATTTTGATCTAATTATTAGATAGGATCTATTTCTCGTATCTACTTTATCTCAGTCTAGAAATCTTGTATAACCCTTTCAATTCAAAAATGTACGGGGGGGGAAATAATGAGATTACTACTAATTCTACTTACAATTACAATGGCAACGACTAAAGTAAATGCAGCTGTTAAGCTAAAGTGTGAAAGAGCTTTTGGTGAGGCGGTTTATTCGAGCTTTACTTTAGTATTTACTAAAATGGAATCAAAGTATGGCCTACCTTATAATCTAAAAGGTCTTGAAGGAACAAAGGTTGTTCTAGAAGGTGAGGCTAATCCTAGACATCCAGATGTAATGCCAGGATATGAAGATTGGTCATATGTTACTCCTGGAAAGAGAGTTTCGACAATTAAGAATGATTACCATGAAGCTGAGGGCTTAGGTTTTAATATTGAAACTTGTCAGGACTGTGACTTTAACGGCGCAACTTATCAGTACCGTAAATCAAGTGAAGAAGAAATTTTCATCACTGAAGATTATGGATCTGATGGTTCTGCTGAGTTCTCACTTTACTCATGTGTGGAAATCAAATAATTAAGTTCCGCAGAAAGTGTTTTGCACGACCTCAGATGCCTCTGGTGGTCGTGTAAGATCTTCTGTTCCCTCTTGCCTCAGATAAGGCTTTTCATAGACTTCATTTAATCGATGAAAGAAATCATAAGAATCATTTTCAATCGCTTCGCTAATTGCTTTTTCGACAAGATGATTCCTTGGTATATAAATTGGATTTGAGGATCGCATCAGTGCAATAGATTCTCGAATTTGATTTTCGTTCATGATCTCAATCTTTTCTTTAAAGGGCTTTAAAACTTCAGGACATTTCTCTTGTTCATCACAAAGTGAACGAAATGAGTTTGTAAAATCTAAGTTATTGGCCTCTAGGAGATCGAGAAATTCTTTAATCAATGGAAAATGTTCTTCTCCTGGTTTTAAAATACCAAACTTCTTGCACATTCTTCGTATATAATTTTCTCTGGCATAAACTTGAAGTGCATTTATTTTAGTTGTTAAAAGATCAATGGTATGTTCAGTCTCACCAGGGATTAATTCAATAAGAGTTTCTGCTAGTCTTGATATATTCCAAAAGATAATTTGTATTTGATTTGAATAGCGATAACGACCGCCTTTATCAATAAAGCTATATTTCTTATTAGCTTCAAAACGATCCATAAAGGCACAAGGTCCGTAGTCGATGGTTTCGCCACTTAAAGATGTATTGTCTGTATTCATCACTCCGTGAATGAACCCAATACTTAGCCAATGATTAACAAGATCAATAAGGGACTTTGCACATTCTACAAAGAAGTTTTCATATTTCTTCGGATGCTCTTTTAAATGTGGGTATAGTCTCTTTATCGTGTAGTCCACAAGAGTTCTAAGAGATTCAGTTTCTTCTCTCGCCGCAAAATATTGAAGAGTTCCAACTCTTAAATGACTTCGTGCCACTCTGGTAAAAACACCTCCTGGAAGAGCATACTCACGATAGACTTCATCTCCAGTTTCAACAGCTGCGAGAGCCCTTGTGGTTTTTACTCCAAGGTTAAACATAGCTTCACTTAGTATATATTCTCTTATGACAGGTCCAAGAGAAGAGAATCCATCTCCACCACGAGAAAAATTTGTTGGTCCAGCACCTTTAAGTTGAACATCGTAGAGAGTTTGAAATTCGTCGATAACTTCTCCTATGAGCATGGCCCTTCCGTCTCCAAGACTCGGAACAAAGTGACCAAATTGGTGACCTGCATACGCCATCGATATCATTGATGATTCATTTAAGATTTTTTGGCCGCTAAAGACTTGTGCTAAGGTACTCTCGCCAGAAATACTTTTGATATTAAGAGAGTTCGCTAATTTTTCATTAAACTTGATAAGCTTTGGATTCGAAAACTTAGCAGGTGTCTCATGACGTGAAAACTCTTTTCCTAAATCCTTAAATGAACTTTTTAAGACTATTTTCATTAGAACTCCCTTTAATCTATCCTACTATTTTAAATCATTTTTGTGGAGAACCTCCAGTGCACGAGGGTGAGTTGACTTGGTTTTTACAATTAAGTTAATTCCTGACTTCTTTGCTTCGAGGTAGCGAGCAGCGCATAGGCACCAGAAGTCACCATCATTTAAACCAGGGAAATTGTATCGTGGATTTGCTGTTATAAGATCATTTCCTCTTTTCTTAGAGTATTGAAGAAATTCTTCAGTGACTTGTGCACAAACACTATGATTTCCTTTGTCGCGCTTATCACTGCGACAAGTTCCGTCACGATAAAAACCTGTAATAGGTGAGGTTGAGCATGACTCTAAAGCACCACCATTTATGTTTAAAGTTGGTAAGCTCATATTGGTCTGCGCATGAGTCAGCATACAGTTCGTACCATCTCGACAGATTATTGATGCACTTAGAGAAACTGATAAGATAAATAATAGCCACTTCATAAGTGTTTTCTAAAGACCACGCACTTACTTAGAAAACGACGACTTGTTTTCAGTACTTGACCTCCATTTTCTTTGATGATCTCTTCCAGAGGTTTTTTGATATAGCTTGTATAAAATGGCTCATGATACTTTTTTGGGAAATCTAAGAGAATTTCTTCATACTCTGGAACATCAATAATTTGGACACTATCAAGGATAATGGCAACCCCACCTTTTTTTGTTACACGAAGCATTTCTCTAATGCTCTCTTCTCTCTCTTTATTAGGAAGCTCATGATGAAGGAAAACGCTAAAGGATGCATCAAAGCTCTCATCTGGATACATGAGATTAGTTCCATCTTGAGAGTCAAAGGTTACATTTTGAAAACGTGTATTTCTCTTAGCGTATTGAATATATTCTTGCGAAATATCAGTTGAGGTTAAGGACGAGCTTGTAAATGATTGTGCAAACATGCGTGATGATGTTCCTGTCCCACATGCTATCTCAAGGACTTTACTATTTGGTAAGATGTATCCTTGAGCTTCTTTGATAAGAAGCCTTCTCATAACATCTGCTGTGCCAGTAAAGAGAATTTCAACTTGTTGATCATATAATTTAGCAGACTCTTCTGATGTATAGCCATCGGTCTGAAAATGAAAAGTTCTTGAGAAGTAGTCTGGATACTTGGTGTCTAGTTTTGTCTCTTTTTCTTTTCTTCTCTTTATAACGCTTGGATAATCTTTGAGAATTTTAAAAAACATGGATAAGTTTTCTACAGGAGATATACTTTGTCTTAATTCTTTAGGATAAACTCCTCTTACATAATCCTCTGAGTCCTCATCGAACGCCATTTGAATTTCTTTGAGCAATGAAGGTGCATACTTTACAAAATTCTTTGGGTCTCTCAAGGGTTCTCCGAAGAGAGATGATATTGTATCGAGAACTCTAAATTGAAAAATATACGGAATTGAGTTCTGCCATAGCTTTAGATTGTGATACTTCTTTATTAACTGTTCCATATTTGAAATTTATCACAATTTGAGATTTTAACTCCTTGTGTCTAAAAATGGTCCAACTCAAAAAGAAGACGCGTTGTGTAGTATAAATTATGGAAGAACAAGGCAAAGCACATAATGTTACGCATCCTTGTCCAGACTGTGGCAGAGAAATGACCTATACAGGTCAGCCTGATATTGCAGGTGACATCGATTTTAGATTCTTTTATTGCTCTGTGCATGGTCTCATTAAAGTCTATGATAAGACATGGAAAGAGCAAGCCTAGTCTCGTTGACGATCCACATAAGTCTAGGATAACTTCATATAAACATTATGGAGTTTTATATGAAGCTAATTAAAGCACTTGCTATTGCAGCTGTTCTTTTATTCTCTACGAAAGTTACTGCTTATAACTGGTTCAATCTTCAAGCTAATTGCTACATTAATAATTATTCAAGCGCATCTTGTCAGGCGTGTAATTGGAACTTCTATCGTCCTATTTTCTGTCAGATGAGAGTAAATGCACAGACAAGTAGAGGGGCATTTTTTAATGCTTTCCAAAATGCTTATGTTTATCCTGGTCAGTGTATGAATGGATTTGTTAATGCTAATAATCCATACTTTGATCCGTTAGTTTTTGCTAACGCTCATGTTGTTTGTCGTTTCTAATTTTCTTCAAGAAGCTCTCATAGCATGAAAAACTAAAGTCAGCGTCTTTTATAAATTCATCATTCTTATGATTATTATAAAGGACCGCTGGCATTCCTGCATTCTTTGCACTATTTAGGTCGTGGATATAATCTCCAACATATAAAGCTCTTTCAGGCTTTACACCAAAATACTCACATAGACTTAGTAGGCCATCTGGCCTTGGCTTGGGAGGAGCATCTTCACGACATACAAGTCGAGATGTCTTGAGGTTGTGCATTTGTAGCATAATTTCGCTACATGTTCTGGAGTTCCTTGTAAGGATTCCAAATGGAAGTAATTGTTCTTCAAAGTAATTGATCAATGTCTTTACACCTGCAATAATTGTCGAAACTCTCGCTCCTTCTTCTTCGTGACGATGAACAATATTTTCAGCCTCTTTTCTTCTTTCTCCTTTCAAAGAGTCAATGTATTCAAGAATATCTATGTCTAGGCCAATTCCAAGATCATCTCTCATCGCTATGAAATTGAGTTTTGAGTCAATAAGCGTCCCATCTAGATCAAAGAAGAAGGCATCTGTATTTTTAAAATTCATGAAAATCTATTTCCTTTCATACCGACTTTACTATAAGAGTGGGGTTGATAT
>CAWUIU010000274.1:0-5083 GCA_963922285.1 uncultured Oligoflexia bacterium
TGCTTCTTACTAGATTAAAGAAATTTTACTAGATTGGAAAGAAAATGATCGATACATAGTTATATTTACACAGTGCGTTAGTATATCTTTCATATTTAGATAATTTTTGATTAAATATGTACATGAATAAGATTTTTAAAATATTACCTTCTCTTGTGATTCTATCAACTTATGGATTCACATCAGCCGATTACTCATTCTCTAAGACAAGAGAATTCAGTGTTATGGGTGCTGTATCATATGAAAACTTTCAAAGGTTAAATGAACCTGAGAAGAAGACAAATTTTGAAGACTGGACGGCTTTAAATGTTACGATTGGTGGAATGATTGGAGAGTATGACTTTCATCACGAATCAGCTTACCGCCTATATGTTAATAATGATAATACAATTAATTTTTCCCTGCCGGAAACATACCTTGAGTATAAAGATAGTGGAAAGAGAATAAGTGTTGGTCGTCAAATACTCAACTGGAATGAGAATGAGACTTACTGGCTCTTGGATTCTCTAAATCATAATCAAGGCTTCTATTTACTTGGAGAGAAAAAAGAAGGTTTAACAGGAATCCAAGCTGACTTTAGAATAACAAATCATTTTAATATTTCATTGTTTGGATCATTTTTAAATATACCTTCATTAAATCCAAGTGTTTCAATTGAGAATGGTGTTGTTTCATCTAAGAGTGAGTGGGTGAGGTCAACTCCTGAAGCAACAATTCTCGAAGGACAAACAGTCCCTCTTTACTACGTTCTAAATATGCCAGAGATAAAAGATATTGTTCTTAAGAAATCTCTCGGTGTAAGACTTGCCGGAACTTGGGACCAAGGTCGTTCTGAATTTTCTGGATACTTAATCTATAAACCAGAAAATAAGGTGAGAATGAATGCTGAAGCTTTTATGGCCGAATCACTTGATCGTATTAATGTTATTGCGAATCCAATTGTGAATCATCATGTCGTTTATGGGCTTCAATATAAGCAAAACTTAGGTGATGTAAAACTTGTTGCTGGTTTTGATATTAATGATCCTAACGCAAACTTAGGAGATTTAGATATTCTGTCTTTACAAGAAGATCGTAAGGTTTTTGAGTCTGAATACTTTACAGTTAAGCCAAGCTACGATCGAGAAAGTTACTTTCATCTTACGGGAAATATGAATCGAGGTAATTACATGGCCTCTTTAAACTTCATTGAATTACTTTCAGAGAACGAGAGAGCAAGTGATGACTTCTATTCTGATACAGTTAAATGGAAAAGAGCTATCGGATCACGTATTCGTTACTATATTGATGATAATTTTAATGTTATGGGTGATTATAAGTATGATATCGCAAGAAAGGACCATATTTTAAAGTCAGAAGCGACGTATCTTCCTTTTAGGAGTTTAGCTATTAATATAGGTATGGAGCTCATTAAGTCTCCTGCAGATAATTCGTACTGGTCTTCGTATCGCGCAAACGATACAGTCTACAGCTCGCTTAAATATTTATTCTAAGCGACTAGAAAATCATTTTATTATTTAATCTGAGTTGTTTTAAGAAGCTCGAATGGTAACATTAATTCTTATTTATTTCTTATTAATAACCCATACGTTCCAACCTAGGATAGGTCTGACAAATAGATTTGTCAGTTATACCATCTTTTTTTCCTTTGAATTAATTTAGGGTTGCTGCTTAAGTTGTTGATATTGCTACTCTTGATTGCTGGTGTCTAACGTGGTTTTGATAAGTGAGTTAATCTATGAGTATATGTTGCACGTTAGTAGACTAAAGATATTTACAGCTTATTTAATGGGAATGTTTACACTCTTCTCATCATGTAAATCTGAAATTATTGCCAATCTTATTGATTCTAGGGTCATTATTAAAGCAGAACCAAAATTCACAATCACAGCTAAACGTTCGGGCGTCACTCTCGATGTATCAACTGATTATATCAATATCGGTGAAACAATTGAGTTAAGTGTTTATGATGATGCAAATGGAAAAGCTATTACAAATGGGGTGGATGTTACTTACAGCTTAAGTGGAGGTGCTGGAATTGTGAAGGAATACAGTGGTGGAAGAGCAAGCTTTCAACCAATATCTCGTGGTTATGGAAGTGTACTTGTAAGCTATGATGGTGGAGAGAAGGTAATAACTTTTCTAGTAAACTCTGTGGCCAATCCAACTTCCATGAGTCTTGGATCAACACCTGATAGTCTTACCCGAACTCCAAATTTGAATTGGGGGGTTTTTAACGGGGCAAGTGTAGAGGTTGCGATTTACCGTGAAGACAACGATGCACTGGTTGAAAATTGGCAAACGATATCTAATGGTGGTTCGGTAGATTCAACAAATTTAAATAACTTTAATGAATACTACTTTATGGTTCGTGGAGTGGAAGTCAGTTCGGATAAAACTATTCCAGAAAAAGTAGGACCTTGGCATGTAAACAAGCTTACTGAGGTGACAACATATGTTCGACCGGAACTAACCAGAGTTCACGACATGGCCTATGCTCGTTCGAAGTATTATGCATTACCAACTCCAACTTATAATACGAGTGCTCCTATTTATTCGACGTCATCTTTATCAAGTGCTTTTAGTTCTGAAGGAAATCTCGTCTATGCGCAGTCTCTTCTTGATCATATGGGAGAAGTCTATGCTTTTGGGCAAGGTTATGTGTGGCGAGGAGATGGCTCGACAGTTAATTTAACAAATGGAGAGTACGGAACATTCAAACCAAGTATTTCAGATGGACAAATCTTTACAGGTGGATCAACGGGCAGTAATTCTGGGAATCGATATTACTCAATTGATGTTTCAACTTTTACTTTATCAAATGATGTGAGAGATTTGGAAACAGGTGATGGGCGTGGGCACTCAACCAGAGTCTTCAATGGTGGCGTTTACTATAGTGGTGAGACTCATAATAATACTGGTAATCCAATCCATGTGCACCGTGGAAATACTTCAGATCCAACAACTGTAACTTCTACCTCTTTAATAAATGTCGGAATCGATGCTCCCGACAATAGTCAATACCATGCGATTATGGAAGAAATTGATGAAGAGTATTTATTAGTCGCTGTTGTTAATACGAATAACTATACTTACACAACAGATGGAACAACTTGGTCTGCACAAACATTAGGTGCTACAGAAAGAATTCGCCATGTATTATCTGACTCACAAGGATTTTTCTTTTTGATTGAAGACTCTGCAGATGATTCACACTATGTTAAGAAAGCGTTTACAGATGATATGAATAATCCAGTTACAATTTACAATATCGCAAATGGACTTGATATTGATCGTATGCAATTTCTTGAGAGCGATAAGCTCTTTATTTTTGGATCAAACTCTTCTAATGAAGGTTATATCGAAGTCCTCGAACATGTTTTTGACCGTCCTTCGAATCTATAAATGTTAGCTTTGACAATGTTTGCAATAATAAGTCCCTCTTCCTGCAAGAACAATCTTCTTAATATCACTCTTACCGCAAAGGCCACATACTTCTTGATGAAAGACGACAAGATTTTTAACACCTTCTCCTCTTTTGCCATTAGCATCCTGATAACCACCAGAGAACGTTGTACCACCTGTACTTATCGTTTGATCAAGAACAACCTTTGTTGCTTCAATAAGTCTTTCGAGATCAAGCCTTTTGAGAGTTTTCATTTGTCGAGTAGGTCGAAAACCTGCTCGAGCACACATTTCACTTGCCATATAATTTCCAACGCCAGCGAAGAAGTTTTGTTCCAGTAGAAATGGCTTAATCACTTTATTAGGTTTCTGCTTTTTAAGATTAAGAAGATAATCCAAATTGAATTCCGATTTTGAGACATCTACTCCAAGTCGAGTTAGCCATTTTGCTTCATTCTCTTTGTTAAAAAAATGCATGTTTCCAAAACGTCTAGGATCAATATAACCAAGAAAAAAATCGCCTTCTTCATTTTCTCCACAAAGCTGAACGTGCGTATGCTTTTCAGTAATTGGCAAATGTGAAATTCTCCAAGAACCACTCATCCCTAATCCTGAAATAATTCTCTTGTCTCCATCAAGAAAAAATCGCATGACTTTTCCCTGTCTTTCAACTTTCTCAACAGTAAAGTTCTTAAGTGGAAAGTCCTTGTCTTTAACAATGGAATCACTCACATTGGAGAGAATCACTTTTTTTACCTTGAATGGAAGGTGAGGTATGATTTGATTCTTTATTGTTTCGACCTCGGGTAGTTCAGGCATATGCTAACCTACCGTTTTTATTGATCTTTGTAAAGTGGCTCTAGTTCTGGCATTCAGGGATTATGTATTTGATATCATTGAAGAAAATTTTCTCATACTCGCTAAATCCCGACTTTTCCCGACCCAGAATAATTAATATTGATTATATGTACGCCATAATGTACACTTGTGGTTAGGAGATTAGCTATGAGTAATCCAAAAAGAAAAACAATAACAGAGCTTAGAAATTCTATATTTGAAACTTTTGATGAAGTTGTTTCTGGTGAAACACAATTAATAACTCATAAAAATGGTTCTATGGTAGTAATGGTGTCTGTTGACCAAATAGAGAAACTTAACGAAGAAGTTGAACTACATAAAAACCTAGCGATTGGCTATGCACAAGCTCTCAGAGGAGAAGGTGTCTCATCATCAACCCTAAAAGAGAGACTAATGAAGAAAGAAAAGGCTCTAAGAAAAAAACATGGTTAAATGGACACCAAAATCAAAAAATGACTTAGAGGAGATGATGGGCCATATAGCTGAAAATTTTAGCTTAGATTTAGCTACGGAAATAATATATGGCCTTGTTGATTATACCGAAAGTATTTTATCTAAAAATCCACTAGCAGGAAAACTTCTGGAATCTAACCCTCTTTTTTCAAAATTAATATATAAGGGAAATTCTATCTACTATTGTGAAAACCCCAATGATAGATGTCTGTACATTGTCTATGTTAAGGCCAGGAAAATGAAGTTTAAACCAGATCGATTAAATGAGGGTGATGTTGCTTGATTGGGACTTATTCTAGTTTCGTTTTTGAATCTAAAAAGTATGTTCTTTCAATTTATAAATATTCTTTTAAATTAGTATGAAGTG
>CAWUIU010000275.1:0-5068 GCA_963922285.1 uncultured Oligoflexia bacterium
ATACAATTTCAGTATATTTCTCATCTTCATATCTTTTAATAAACTCAGAAGCTTCTTGATCTTTAGGGTTAAGGTATAACAAACTTTTATTTGCATCTAATGCTTGGTCAATATAGTTTAACTTCAAGCATACTTCACTAAACACTTTTAAAAATTTAATATTATCAGAATTAGTAGCTTCAGCTGGCTTTAAAACATTATAAGACAATTGATACTCTTCTAGATCGATGTAACATTGAGCAAGGCCTATAATTCCCAAAGAGTAATCACTGTTGTATCTGATTCCTGATTCATAAACAGAAATTGCTTGCTTAAAAAGTCCTAGTTTTCGATAGATTTCACCCAAGGGTGCAAATGATCTCGACCTCGGATCTTCTTTTAATCTATTTGAATATTTTTTTATAAGTTGATTGTATTCCGACATTATAAATTAGCTGTCAGTCCAGCCTCTTCCTGGTTGATAATTCGAGGAGTAATAAATATTACGAGCTCACTTTTTTCAATCGAAGGATTATATGGAGTTCTAAACAACCAGCCAACAAGTGGCAAATCTTTTAGAAAAGGAACTCCGGAATGATCCTCTCTTGTAGCATAACTATACAGCCCACCGAGAACAATTGTCGAGCCATTATCGACAAGAACGTTTGTCGTTAAATCTCGTGATGTCTTATCAAATGGAGCCCCGGGAGCAGGCCTTGTTGTAAACTGCTCTTTCTTTAAGGCTAGCTTCAAGTCAATCGCGCCATCATTAGTAACTTGTGGAGTAACATCAATTTTTAATGTTGCTGCATCCGTTTCGAAGGTACTTGTTGTTCCAGTTGCTGTCGTTTGGGAAACCTCAAAACTTCGGTTATCGGTAGAAGATAGTGAAGCTGCGACTTTATGCTTTGTAACAACTCTTGGAGAAGCAACAATTTTTGCTTTAGACTCACTTTCAAGAAGCTGTAGTGTAAAGTTTAGATTCGTAAGTCTACCATACCTCTCAATTGAAACACCGAGTATGTTTCTAGCACTATCACCTGCAACAGGGGCGGTACTAAAAGAGAAGCCCCCGACATTACCATTTGCAAAGGTTCCCGCGGAGTTTGAAACGTCAACTAAACTAGTAACTGGATCGTAACCAAAAGAAAGTCCCTGCACCAAGCCAACACTCTTAGCATGGTTCTCAAAGATTTCAACAAATTTTGACTCAATTAAAACTTGAGGAGTTTGCGTATCAAGAAAGCCCAGAATCTTTTCAATTTTATCAATTGCATCCTGCGTTTCTTTGACGATCATAGAATTTGTTCTATCATCGATCTGCAAGGCTCCTCTTTCCGTAATATAGGACTTTACAATGTTCTGCATTTCACTTGCTTCAGCGTAACTCACAGGAAAGATCTTTGTTAATAAAGGCTCTGATTCAATCCTCTTTTTTTCTGCATCACTTCTTGCCAGAGCTTCTTTTGTCGCCTCACTTAACGTTTTAATAACTAATATCGATCCATTTTTTTGAGCAACTAAATCATTTAGCCTAAGAATAGTATCAAGAGCCTGATCCCATGGTATATTTACAAGATTCATCGTTACAGGTTGTCCAATACTACCACTTGGCTGAATAATATTAAATCCTGATGCTTCAGCAATCATCTCTAAAACATTACTAACTGGTAAGCTCTTTACGTTAAGTGTAATTTTCTTTCCAATATATTTCTTCTTTCCTGAAAGTGTTAGGTTTTCAAGAATATCTTCTATTTTATCTGACTTCGGCACATTGATTTTGACGGAAGACTTTTTAACAACTGTTCTAGGCTTTAGCGAGTCACCTTCAGCCAGACTAGACTTATTTAATGCTCCAAATCTATTTTCAATTGTTAATACTGTCCTTTTTCCAATTGTCTTAAGCTGAGACCTAACATTTTCTCTTAACTGAAGAACTACCCTTAAGTCATCTGGACTACTTGGTTTTTTGTACGCCGATACAAATACGATGGCCCCCGAAAACTCCGAGGTATCAAAAGCACGCATTACTCGATCAGTCGCCTCAACACCCTTAATATCTAAAATTAATTGTTTGTCATTTACTATGTGATTCTTAACAACCTCGATACCTTCATCATCAAACAATAAATCTAAGTAACTTAGTTCATCTTTTTGCTGAAAGTTAAGAGCTAAAAGATTTCGAGCCTGAACCTGAAAACAGATTAGTGAAATTAAAATTATTAAAGATCCTCTTATCATACTACTCATCCATAAGTAAGTTATTAACTAATTATATCAAACAATCGTTAATATTAAAAAAATTTAATTTTCCCTACCGCTTTACTCAGAGATAGGTATAATTGTTTCTAAATATTCTACTTCATCATAAACATTTGTAACTTTTTCCACTAAAACAATTCCACCTGGAAGAATTGCTTCAACTCGAACCTTATCTGGTCCCAGGAGCATTCCCTCCTTAATGACAAAAGGCTCACTCTTATCAGTCAAAGATTGGCCAATCGCCCTTCTATTCTCACCTAAATAGACTCCAGTGATTTTTAAGTTCTCAATTAAAATATTCGACTGGTCTTTCTTATTTGTGAAATAAGTTCTCTTTGATGCCTTAACTTTAGACTTCTTTAATATCTTTATATTTCTCTTGAACGGGTCTCTAAAATTCTTAAGTCTCTGCTTAATAGCCTGACTAATAGCAAAGCTAGACTGTGACAGAATAAGCGCTGTAATAAAAGCAGAAATCTTTATCATGAATTCTTCACCTTTCTTTTACGCCTAGGCGCTCTAGGCACAGGCTTGCTTTCAATTCGCTTTTCAATTTCACGAATACCACGATCTTCCTTATGCCTTGGGTTGTGCCGATAAGTTTCAATTGTTGCAACGATATCCAGACTTTCGTATCGAGTTCTTCTCTTTGTTTTGATACGTTTCATGGTAATACCATTAACATTCAATAACCTTTCAGAATCCGCAACTCTTTCTAACAAGAGAAGAAACTGCAAGTAAGTTGCCTTAGCATTAATATTATATTGCTTAGTAATATAGAAGCCATTACTAATTTCACCAGCAGGCTGAATATTTAATTCTCTAATTTTTAAATCGTCCGCGATATCTTTGATAGCTTTAAAATTTGCGGCATCGTCCAACTTCTGTGGAAACCTTCTTTGAATTGCTTCAATTTGCTGGGCAACTTCTTCAATTTCTTGCTTTTTAGCCTCAACGTCTTTGACGTATTCACTAATAAGTTTTTTCTCACGCTTTTGCTTATCAACCTTTCTTTTAAGAGTTTCAATGGATGCATTGACCTTAGCTTTCTTTTCCTCAATATTTGTGTAGGCATCATATATCAAGTATGCAGCATGAAGAAGTAGGAGAATATATAATTTATTAATCAATTTCGTCATCTATCTACCAATCACCAAAAGAAGATACTTTACCCTCATAAACAAAGGTTGAAGCTCGTACACTCTTACCATAAACAGTTACATTTTCTGTCTTTGTGCTTTTGGCCCTTAATGACCCTTTAAAATATGTAAGATTATTTGCTTTTTCTAAAAAGATTGAAAGAGAAGGATAAGACACTGCTCCGCCAGTAATTTCAATTTTATCTTTATCCGTAACTTTTATTTCATCAAACCATAGATCCTCTGGAATTATATTGGTAAATGCCTCAAAGACTTCTTTAGGGTTTGATCTTTGCGACATAATACTTTCAACCTGCTTTTCTCTTTTCTTTAAGCTTTGAATTTGATTGTCAAAAGCAGAAATTTTCGCCTGTAGGCTAGCATTTGCCCTTAGATCTTTTTTTAGTTGACGAGACTCCTTTTGAAGATCTTTTTCCATTTTTTCTGGACCTGTAATATCTTTATTTATAAAAGGTATTACAAAATCTTCTGCCGCCCAACTTATCAAATATGCAATAACGAATGGCACCGGCTTAATCTGAGCAAGGTCGATTCCTCCGATTGTTGGAAGCTTCGCAGGCTTATTTCTGTCCATTAAGTTAATTTTTATCATAGCTCAACAGACCTCATTGCAAGACCAAGGCTTACTAAACCAACATGAGCAATCTCAGCTAGTTCAGATTCATCAAAGTCTTTTCCATACTCAATACATTCAAATGGATTCAGGACTGTTATGTCAGTATTAAGTTCTTGTGCTAGATCATCTAAGAAACCAGGCAACCTAATACTACCACCAGTTACAAAACAACCTAGGAGGTCATCATCTGAAGTAGAATTTATATAGACATCATATGATTTTTTAATTTCTGAGATAATACCATCAATTGAAACTTGTATAATTTGCAAAATTTCTTCAGGTAAATTGCCATTTTTATCCGTTGTCGTTTTTAAATCCTCAGCCTCTCGATGATTAACTCCGAGTTGCCTTTGAATTTCTTCAGTTACAACAGTTCCACCAATCATAATTTCTTTAACAAAAATTGGCATATTATTTCTAAAGATAATGAAGAAAGTTTTTTGAGCACCAAAGTCAATCAACATTCGCGTTCGATTATCTTCTTGCACACCTTTTTCCGTAAGATATTCCGAAAAGACGTTTGCAATAGCCAGTGCAGAAATATCAGCAATTTTAACAGTTGATGAGGCTCTATCCATTAATGATTTGAAACGATAGAGAACATCTTTTTTTACAGCAGCGACAATGACGTCTACTCCACCACCGATATTTTCACCCATCAAATAATGATCAAGGTTACTTTCATCTAGAGAGAAAGGTAAGTATTGCTCTGCTTCCCAAAAAACCTGGTCCTCAAGCTCTTCTTCCGTCCCACCTGCAAGTTGTAATTTTCTTGCAACTGTACTTGGCCCATAGAGACCGATACAAGACTGATTTGTTGAGAACTTCCCCTTCTTAATAGCCTTGGAAATTGCATCAATTACTTCTTCTTCTTTTTGTATTTCATCCTCGACAATAGAAGCCTCTGGCAAAGGTACTGTAGAGAATTTAACGAGTTTGTACTTGTTCTTCTTCTTTTCTAGTTCTGCAACTTTAACTGCAGACTGACCAATATCCACACCTACGACTTGTGGTGAAATCATACCTAAAAGTTCACGAACTCTCTCAATAT
>CAWUIU010000276.1:0-5057 GCA_963922285.1 uncultured Oligoflexia bacterium
TTGGCATATTGATAATTATATATTTCATCGTTTGTTATATAAGGTATTTATTTTTATACTGTTGGTGCCTTAGTTGATTTAATGGCCAATGAGTTTAATGGTAGTGTCGGTCATCGAAGAAGAAGTCCGATGTTTGTAAATAATTTGAAATATCGAAAGGCCTATTACGAAAAGATTAAAGGTTTCAGTAGAAATTAGTTTAAAAAAAGGCTCCTAGAGGAGCCTTCTTATATTAACGACAATAATTCATTTCTCTGAAGTAGTAACTACATACATTGTAAGAGTTTCGACAATCATCTAAACGACGAGAGTAGTATACTCTATGTGAACATGTTCTTGTTGGACCTTGGTCAACAGTAACATTAAATGTACCATTTTCAACCACGGCTCCATTCTTGGTTAGTTCGTAAGCAATTTCATTGTCACCATAATTAAGAAGTGGTCTTTGCGTTAAAGAACCAACCCAGAGATTAAACTTTCTTTTACTTTCACCATCTCTCATTGAAGAAGACTTTGTTCTTGTTCTTCCTCTAAAGTCTGTATAAGTTAACTTTACTTTGTCAGCGTCTGCGTCAGAGATAAATCTTGATCTCCACGTCGGGCTTATAAGACTCTCAGCACATCTAAAATATGCATTAGTACTAAAGCCATTCTCGTTACAGCGAACTTGGATTGTTCCACGTACTTCAATTCCTGTGAATTGATCACCTGCTTGTAATTCATTTGCACTTACAGAACCTGCAAGAAATAGCATCCCAATTGATATCAATAGCGATTTCATCGTTTTAACTCCTTTTAAAAGAATAATATTTATTCTAATGGAGCTTTACTCAAACTACTATCAGATGAAAGAATTTGTTTGGTTACTTGATTAAATTTCTTGAGATTTAATTTGCGCGTAACTGTAAATTACTTGTCGCCAAGCAAGTATATTGGCAGGACTAACTTCTTTCGCTATTGCTTGATTATCAGGAATGATATCGTAGAGAAGCGCTTCCATTGAATATTGAATCGTTTGCATTCCTAAGTAGAGCTCAGCAAAGAAATCAATATCTCCTCTTTGAAAAGGATCAATAAGGTCGGCAACATCCCCATGATTGTCACATGAGTTACAACCATCACACATTCCAAGATTTTCAATGAAGTTAAGATGGTTTTGTGCCTCTGCGGCGATGAGTCTCTCTCTTTCATCAGCAGCAGAGCTAAATCTTTCTATGTAGAGAAGAGCATTTTCAGGACTCTTTGTAATGTGCTTCATTAACTCTTCATAAAAAGTTGCGTATAGAGAGATAAAGATTGAGTCTTCAATTAAATACAGGAAAAGCTCTTCAGAACTTCTCGCACTTTTTTTGAGTTCATTATATGAGTGAAGGGCCATCTTAAACGGTGAACTTGAACTCTGTTCTAATTCATAAAATATTTTTCCCAATGTGTTTGAGTTTTCAGTTTTAAATCGATCTAAAATTTTGTTAATCACAATTCACTCCAAACTTTCTAAAAATTAAATCATATCAAATTTAACGTGTACTGAATTAAAGCAATTTTGGGTACGGCAGTTTTTGCCGAAGGGCTAAGGGCAAGGATTCGTTATTGCTTGTTGAACACCTTCAATGGCCTCTAATGTATCTGCACCTAATTCAATATTCGCGGAATCAATATTTTCTTTTAACTGTTCCATTGTAGTAGCACCAATTATGTTACTACTTAGAAATTGTCTTGAATTTACAAAGGCAAGAGACATTGTCGCTAAACTCATTCCTGCATCTTTGGCAATCTTTGCATAAGCTTCAACAGCTTGATCAGCCTTTGGTCCAAGATATCTTGTAAAGCGATCAAAGAGAGTTAATCTTGCACCATCTGGTCTTTTTCCACCAAGGTATTTTCCAGATAAAACTCCAAACGCCAAAGGAGAGTAGGCTAAAAGACCAGCTTGTTCTCTAATTGACATTTCTGCCATTGCGACTTCATAGGTTCTATTAAGTAAGTTGTATGGATTTTGAACACTCATAACTCTTGGAAGACCTTTGTATTCAGCTAATTCAAGAAACTTTGAAAAACCCCAAGGAGTCTCATTGGAGAGTCCTATATTTCTGACTTTTCCCTCTTTTACTAACTCTTGTAGAGCTTCAAGTGATTCTTGTGGATGAATGAAGTCTTCGTCATTACTGTGTGTATAAGATAGATTTCCAAAGAAGTTTGTATTTCTATTAGGCCAATGAAGTTGATAAAGGTCGATATAATCAACACCAAGTCTTTTTAAACTTCCTTCACATGCGGCCTTAATATTTTCTTTATCAAGTCTATTCTTACCATTTCTAATATGCGGTAACCAATCTGCAGGACCTGCAACTTTAGTTGCTAAAATAATTTTATCTCTTTGCGTTTTAAGCTTGTCCCATTTTCCAATGAACTGCTCAGTCTTTGTGTAAGTATCTTCAGTAGGAGGGACAGGATACATTTCTGCAGTGTCGATAAAATTAACACCTTGATCAAGTGCGAAGTCAAGCTGCTCATGAGCCTGCTCAATTGTGTTTTGCACACCCCAGGTCATTGTCCCCAGACAAATCACACTAACATCAATATCTGTATTTCCTAATTTTCTATAGAGCACTTTCTAACCTTTATTTTTGTTCTTTAACAATTTCTTCAAGTCCCATCCCCGTATATTCTTTGATGACAGAGATGAGATGATAAAAAATAAACCCAAGAATGACGACCATTGGAATTGAGATTACTGGAAAAGAAAGAGCCGTCATCTCTCCAAGAGATTCGTTGAATTCCACACTTCCAGGTTCCCCAACAAGAATTCGTTCTGCTAAAATATAATTTAAAACTGAAGACAAGAAGAAGGTCATTGATAACCAAACTCCTGCCATACTAATCTTCTTTTCAAAGAGATCTTTTCTTCCAATTTTTTCAAATTCTGAATCTATTTTTTCAAGATCAAAAATCTGTGTAAAGAATGTACGAACGAGTGGATACTTCGTTTTTTGCGAACCAAGAACGACTAGGCCAATAATTGCAGGAATAGCAGCTTCTTTTATAATCATCCAATTGCGATCTAGTTTTAATAGACCTATTCCTCCAGTAAGGAGGACACTCACAAGTCCAAGTGCTGAAACGAAATTGAGCTTTTTCTTATCAATATAATCCCAAACCCCATAACCAATAGGAAAGGCCAAGGCCAGTACAAGAGATTTAACTTGTCCAAGTTGTTCAGGACCGCTAAGTTTCATTAGAATTGCAGAAGGTATGACAACATTAATTATAAGATTAAGAAAGCCACTTTCTTTTTTTTCGGGTAGTTTTACTTCATTTTCCATGAAGACATTTTCGTGAGTTTAAGGGTTTCTGTCAAAGAGTTAGTGACCGAGCGTTTTAGTTGGTCGGCGTAATAAATACTGTTTCATGGTGACACAAGGCACTGGCAAAGTTGTGAAAACTTCCCCATAATAGAGATGTAATTGAATGAATGGAGTTAATATGATTACAGTAGAAGAATTTTGGAATGATTACTTAGTTGAGTCTAAAGACCACGGTCGGGAGTTTATGGTCTCAATGTTTGGTGATGAAGATTCTTGTGATGGTCTTGTTAACCTAATTGCCACAGGAAAAAAACAAGCAGGTAGTTCACTTCTACGCGACTTTGAAGCTACAGGTGACGAATTACCACAGGTTGGTAATATTTCGATGGTTGTTGATGCCAATGGAAGTCCTGTTTGTATCATTGAATTTACAGAAGTCATTCAGTTTGCGTTTAAAGACGTTCCAGAACGAGTCGCAATTGCAGAAGGTGAGGGAGACCAATCAATCGATTATTGGAAAAAAGTTCATACAGAATTCTTTAGTCCTTCATTAAATGCATTAGGTATCGAAAACCTTGATGATGAAATTATTGTGACTGAATTTTTTAAGGTTATCTACTCTCGATAATATGAATATCAAAGACAAGATAAAAAGTCTCATGGGTAAAGAAGAAAAGCCTTTGACTCCTTATGAAAGAATAGGTGGAGAGGAAAACTTAAAACAGCTCGTTGATTCTTTTTATAAAAATATGGACACTCTTTTAAATGTAAAAGAATGTCGAGACTTACATGAAGAAGATTTAAGCGAAGCGAATAAGAAACTCTTTATGTTCTTGTCGGGATGGTTTGGTGGTCCTAGCTTATATATTGAAAAGTATGGTCACCCACGAATGCGAATGCGGCATATGCCTTTTGCAATTGGAGAGAAGGAAAGAGGCCAGTGGTTACTTTGTATGCGGGAAGCGATGAACGAACTGAATCTTGAAGCAAGTCTCGATCAAGAAATTTGGCAGGCATTTCGCCGATTTTCAGAACATATGAAGAATCAATAATTTTATGAAAACCTTAAAAACAATATTCTTATCAATTACACTTTTAATGATACACATGAATACATGGGCCAGCGGTTGTCCAAATAGTATTCGAGATCGTATCGTCCAGGTTTCACCGGAAGAAATGATGAGGGTGCAAGATAAGCTTTCTTCTGAGCCTGGGGTAAAGAGATACGTAGCACCTCGGAAAAATCACACCGTGCCTCATATAAATATTTCGAATGCTTTTAGTAGTAGTTCCGACGAGTCAGCTCTTGTCATTTTTGCAATCATTGGAGTCTTAGTGGTTGCTCTGTGGATTCCATATACTGTCGCATATGCTTATGATGCGATTAGCGGAGGGAAGAGCTTTTGCCCATGGTATCGCTTTGAATATGGTTATAAGACAATTACTTCTAGTAGTAGTTCTCTCGATGTAAAAAGAGATGGATACTATCAGTATATTGGCGTTTCGATTGCCTCTATGCAAGAGAAGTATAGTCTATTGGGCTTAGCCTTAAAACTTGGAAACCATAACATTGAAGACACTGCTAATGGTGTGACTCAAAAACATAAAGGAGAGTACTTTTTAGTTGGACCAAAGCTTATATTTGGAAATCATAGTTTTTTTAACTTAAGTATGAACCTACTTGGTGGAACTTCAAATAATTCATCTGTTGGATTTATGTCTGAAGCAAGCTTTGAGTTTAGTTTTGCAATG